>JAGHSJ010000297.1 GCA_018065935.1 Candidatus Kurthia equi | reverse complement strand
ACTCGAAATAGAAAGATGAATAGATGAAATAGAAAAAAATGAATTGCTGTGTTTAGACAGCAACTCATTCTTTTTAGTTTCATTCAATTAATAGATTATTTAGAAATGACTAATGATTTGGTTTTTTTTCCATGTACAAAGTAATAAAGAATGCTAGCAAATACAACAATAACTGCCATTACTAAATAAAGATTACGGTAACCAATAAACGGAATAAAGATTCCTAATAAAAAAGGACCGAATCCTGTGCCGAAATCAGCGAACATATACAATGTGGAGGTAGCAAGTCCCATCCGGTGACGTGGAGAGTTTTTCACGACAATGGCTTGTGCACTCGGAAGGAATGTACCAAATCCAATCCCAATGAAGACTGCAGATATAAGTAAGACAAAGCCGTTATGTGCTTGACTTAGTAAAATCAACCCAATGATAAAGGCAACTAAGATGGGGTATACAATATAATTTTCCCCTTTTGAATCGAATAGTTTACCTGTAAATGGTCGTGTGATTAAAATCGCAGCGGAATAGACGATGAAGAAAAAGCTAGCAACGGTTACAAGATTAATTTCTTGAGCATATGAGTTGATATAGGAAATGACACTCGAATAGGCAATTCCTACGAATAAACAAACTACCGAAATGGGTAGGGCGAGAAATTCAAAAAAGCTGTGTAAATGGAAGCCTTTTTCTATTTCTTTTGGTAGGGTGACTTTCGGAACCTTCAACAGGAAGGCGCAAACTAAGCTACATGCAATTAACACGAGGCAAATCATAAAATTAGCGGAAAAATTAACGTGATGATTAATATAGATGCCGAAAAATGGCCCGATTGCAGACGCAAGTGTTGTACTCAGTGCATAGTAGCCTGTCCCTTCACCACGATGTTTATCAGGAATGATTTGAGACACAATGGTCGCTGTTGCAGTAGAAGCGATTCCAAAACCAATCCCATGTAAAAAACGAATAACTAAAAGCATGGAAATACTTGAAATAGTGAAGTAACAAAGAATCATTAGTAAAGAGAAGATAATACCTATGTAAAGCATTCGTTTCCAGCCGACCTTATTGATGGATTTTCCGCCATATAAACGGCCAAATAACATACCAATAATAAAAATCCCACCAGCTAGTCCACTCAAGCTAGTGGAAACATGGAATTTTTCAATCGTAAATACGGTCATACTCGCTATTAATAAATAGTGAATAAAATAGAGAAAGAAATTGGTTGTTGAAACCATTATAAAGTCTTTCGTCCATAGTTTTGTTGACATGCCTCTTCCTCTTTTCTATCATCTAAAATCTACCATTTATTTTACGTTTCACTTTAACTAATGTAAAATTACTATAATTTAATATGGGATTAGTTTTACTAATGGATTGGAGGATAAGATGAATTTCGAACAATTACGCTATGTGAAAGAAATCATGGATGTGAAGTCGATGTCTATTGCAGCGAAAAATCTTTTCATTACACAATCAGCTATTAGTCAATCCATCTCTTTATTGGAGCAGGAGCTTGGTGTGGTGCTGTTTAAACGTTCACGTATAGGCACTTTACCGACGGAGGATGGAAAGAAGGTTATTCGGAAAATTTTAGAACTTCTTGAAAAGGAACGAGAGCTACAGGAACTTTCAAAAATTATCTCCTCAGATTTTGTGGGTGAATTAAAAATTGCGACGAGTCCAAGTATTTTTATGACGTTGCTTTTACAAGCGCTCGTGCTGTTTAAAAAGGATTATCCTCAAATTAAACTGACAATAGTGGAAATGGAGAAGGAACAGCTTCTTTATGCAGTGAGACGACAAGAAGTGGATGTCGGTTTACTATTTCTCTTTGAGCCGGGGGAAACCCTACCTACCATGCTTCAATTTGATCCACTTCACTACGAAGGGAATTTTATGGTACTTGTGGCTAAAGATTCGCCTCTTGCTTTAAGTAAAGAGATGTTAACGAGTGAACTGGCAAACTATCCATTTATTATGTATGATCGTACATATTTTCAACAGTTGGTTACTTCATTAGAGGAGCAAATAGGTACGATGAATATTGTATTGCGTAGCAAGAATTCGGAAGTGATTAAACGCGCTGTGGCGGCTAATCTAGGGATAAGCATTGTATCTAGCTTAATGATTAAAGATGATCCCTATATTGAAGCAGGTAGGATTGTAGCTATTCCATTACGAGGTAATCCAGTGAATTTTCGTTTGAAGGCAGGGGGCGTTTATTTAGCGCAGACGAAGCAGTTGCACTTAATCCGAAAATTTTTGAGCTATATGTAATTTTGAAACCTATAGCCATTTCCAGTGTCATTTTTGCCATCATATTTTTAATTCTCATTGATATTATCGGTAGGAATATGAAGCAGGGCACTACATTCCTATAAACGTAGTTTTAAAGCGGACGGAGGTCCGTGAAGAACATTCTTATTTGATCTACTATGTACTTAATTCTTGAGCGAATGTAATTCCGTGTGAAAGCAAAAGAATTTGGTCGTCTGGTTGAACAGGGTACGGTTCTTTAAGCTCATGGGACGCGCTATATTGCTTTTGACAAACAAAAATAACCTGTATGAATCGAGAAGATGCGACTCATACAGGTAGTGTTATTTAGACATGGTAATTAGCGAGCCTGTCACAGCATGAATTCCTAAAACGGGTTGTTTTGTTTTTTTATGAACAAATCTATAAATTAAACGGTCGATTTCTTTGTCTTCTTCATAGTCTAATTGCCATTGCGGTATAGCCTCTAGCTCACTTAATACGCGCTTCGCTTGCTCTAGAGTAATCAGTGGGGAAGAAGTGTATGCGTCTAATTCTGTTACAGAAATTTTGGGTGTCATTAATGATTCCACATCGCCAGTCGTACGATTTATACTAATCACAAAATACTCTGGCTCAATAGGTTGTTCATTTACAAAAATACTAAAGTTAAAAAATGCATAGGATTCTTCAAAGTTGGCAGGCTGTTCTACCTTTAGTTTTAAGTAAGGGATATATGCGGGAAAATACGTTTTTATAAAGGCAACTGCTTTATCAAGACATTGTTCATGGTTTAATTGTAAGTCACCTAAACGCTTTTGAAACCAAATGAATCCCTTTAATTGCTGCGTGGATACTTGGACTGTAGCTTTCACCGTTTCAGCAAATCGTTGTTCTATATAGCTATCCATAGTTGACCCAGTTGAAGGGACTTCATGGCCTTTATCACGCCAAACCATTCCGATTGTATCTGTATCTACTTCACTTTGACGAATTAATTTCATCGTCGAAGGAACACTAATGATTTCTTCAATAGTCTTTAGAGGTGCAGGTGCAGCAACTTCTGGAAGTGCAATAAACTGTTCAGGTTCTTCTATTTCATCAGCGAACTCTTCCTCAAATAAATTAACACCTGTTACAGCATCGAACGATTGGTGTAACATAGGATTTTGATAAATCATCTGTAAGCCTGTTTTTTCAACCGAATACATATCATATTGTACATAGATTAACTCTGGAAACCATTCGCTAGTTTGTAATTTTTCTAAAAGATCTTCACCTGAAACAATTGAATGAGGTATCTCAGGTGGATTTTCAACATAGTGTCTATAGTTGAATTCAATAATAAGACCAGTATAAGCCACTTCAATAATGCAATAACTTCGGCTAAGTGGAATGCCGTCAATTAATTGTTTAAAGCGAAAATGCACTGTTTTTTCTGTTTCATCACTTTTGGTCAACGTAAAATATGTTAATGCTTCAGGGTAGTGTGAAATAAGGAACTGCTTGGCAATCATTTCTAAGTCTTCAGTCGTATGGTTTTCAGTTGTTGAAATTGAAGGCTGTGCTAAGGAAACAAGTTGGCCTTTAGGATCAAATTGCACGTAATAGCCTTCATCTGAACCCTCTTTTTCCCATAGAAATACCGAATTTTCTTCAGTCACTTCATCGATTGTAAGTAAATAATTTTCTGGAATAGTAAAGTATTGCTGGGCTAATTGTTTCAATTGAGAACGTAACAACGGAATCATCTCCTTTAATTATGTTAGATCATTGGTTTAGAAGCTTTCTTTTCTTTCAACTTATTTGAAAGGTTGTAATCCACCCAGATAATGAGAAAAAGCAGAAAATAAGCCGCTAATATGATTACAAATACGTATCCAACTTCTAATTCAAATACACTAAAAAAGTCATCTATCGGGGGAATGAGACGGAATAACAATTTAATCATTACAAGAGCGAGGGCAAGTATAGCCACTTTTTCCACATTTCTCGTTTGTTTCAATTTCACCATATAATCAACTCCAATAGTTGAAATAATGTATATACCAAATACATATTATACCATTTGTATAC
>JAGHSJ010000181.1 GCA_018065935.1 Candidatus Kurthia equi | reverse complement strand
AACTAACTGCTTGTTGCTTTCTTAAAAAGAAAGACTTTTGTTTGCTTACCACTTATTTAAAAGTGAATAAGACTTTATATTGATTAACTTCATGATTGTTTAGTTTTCAAGGTTCATGTTGTTGTCGTTGTTTTAACGACATGCAATATCTTATCACCATCACTCGAAGTTGTCAAGAGAAAGTTTAAATATTTTTCATCGTTGTTTCAGCAACAAAACCATCTTACCATTTCTCAGTTACGTTTGTCAATAACTTTTTTGAAATAATTTTTTATAATGTTTTTGTTTCTTTCAACGTTGTCTTAACGACTTGTATAAATATAATACATGCCGTTAAGAAAATCAATAGTTTTTCTGAAATAATTTTAAAAAACTTTTAAAATCAGTTACATATAGTAAAATTCCTAAGATAACAACTGCTCCTCCAACGTATTGAGTAAAGACTAACTGCTCATTAAATATGTAGTATGCAAGTATAGTAGCGCCTATTGGTTCAAATAAAATCATAATAGATGTTGTATTAGTAGATACATATTTGATTGCCCAATTAAACAATGAATGTCCTAACAGGTTTGGTACAATTGCTAATAACGCAAACCACAACCAGTTCATAGGTTCATTTGTAGTAAATGATTCCCCTTTTATTAGCATATAGATTGCTAGTGTAATAGCGCTGACCGAATAAACAATCATCGTGTATGATGTCAGTCCTACTCTTTTACGAACTTCTTGACCAAAGAGCATATATCCCGTGATGAATGCACAAGCAACTAATGCTAATACATCTCCATAGAAAGCTTTTCCACCAACCTGAAAATCTCCCCAACTAATAATGACACTTCCGAAAACAGCAACTAACATGGCGACTATCCCTTTGACAGATAGTTTTTCTTTAAAGAAAAAATATGTTCCTACGATTGCAAACAGTGGTTGAAGGGTAACTAATACTGTTGAACTTGCGACAGAAGTATAAAGTAATGACTCAAACCACAAAATAAAATGAAAGGCTAACAAGACACCTGCAATTGTAGAAAATAACCAATCTCTTCTATTGAATAGTTTTAATTCTCCTACATGCTTTAATAAAAACATCGGTAACATAATGAGTACCGAGAAAAGCATGCGATAAAAAGCAATTGTTCCTGACTCTGCATCTGCTAATTTTACGAATATTGCTGAAGCTGAGACGGATATTACCCCAATAAAGATTACTAGCATCGGATTTATTATTGGTTTTTCTATTTTAACTCACCTACTTTATTTTATAGAACATACATCCATATAGTACAATGTGAATATATATATATTTTCTCCCTAATTCTAACATGAATTTCACCCCATGCAGTGGAGCTTACATCATTAATTTTAGAGAGGTGAGCGTATTGGATTTTTTTAATGATCCACAACTTATTACGGAATCATTTATTAAAATGCTAATTGCTGCGGTTCTTAGCTTGATTATAGGCTTGGAGCGTGAATTAAAACGTAAACCTGTTGGCTTAAAAACGTCACTTGTTATCGCAACCTTTAGTTGTTTACTTACTATTATTTCTGTTCAATCTGTTTATCAAGCGACTCCTGCGCCTGGAATTAACGTGACAATGGACCCACTTCGCTTAGCTGCCCAAATAGTAAGTGGAATTGGTTTTCTAGGTGCTGGTGTTATTCTTCAACGTAAAGACGATCGTATAAGCGGACTCACAACAGCTGCTATGATCTGGGGTGCGGCTGGCTTAGGTATTGCAGTTGGCGCAGGATTTTATATCCCAGCCTGTATTGCTGTAGTTATTATTTTAGTAGGAATAGAAGTGATTGCACCATTCTTAACTCGGTTTGGTCCGAAAAGATTGCGTATGCAAGAGGTAAATTTAGTTTTACATTTAGAAAGTTCTAATGATATCGAGCGAATTATTCATTATCTAGATGAAAATAATTTCATCCTTGAAAGCTTAAAAATTAAAGATACGATAAAGAATGAAAACGAGCTTATTCATAAGGTAAGTATTCGCTTTTCCTCGTTACCAAAGAATGATACATTATCTTTATATAGCACGTTGACGTCTTTACCTTTTGTTAAAGATATTGAAATTGCTATTCTATAGTAGAAAGGAGATTTTTATGTCTGACATATTTAAACTTTTAAAAACCGGGAATAAACCTTCCTTATTAGCTGGCTTTGTCAACTTGTTACTCGGTGTTATCAAAGGCGTTGCCTTTATTTTCACTGGAAATGTAGCCATGTTTGCAGAAATGATGCATTCACTTGGCGATGCAGCAAACCAATTTTTCGTTTTCATTGGCTCTGCTCTCTCTAAAAAAGCACCTACACCCAAATATCCAACAGGATTTGGTCGTGTTGTCAATCTCGTTTGTTTAGGTGCCGTAATTATCGTTGGTATCCTTGCTTACGAAACTATTTTAGAAGGGTGGGATCACATTCGACACCCTTCTGAATCTACAGGAATGTGGATTACGATTTCTGTTCTTGCATTAGGTGTTATTTTAGAAGGTGCCGTTCTAATGAAAGCTTCTAAAGAAATTGTTATGGAGGCTGGCGCAAGTTCAAATTATTTCAACACCATCCCAATGGCACTTAAAAACTTGAAATCAGCAAAACCTGCTACAAAATTAGTATTCATGGAAGATTCAGTAGCTACACTTGGTGGCGTCATTGCGATTATTTCTGTATTAATTTCTCATTACCTTGGCTTCTCAGCTGCTGAAGGTATTGCATCTATCGTAATTGGATTAATGATGTTCTATGTTGTGACATCTGTATTTTTAGAAAACATGCGTGGTGTCATTGGTGAAACAGATGAAGAAATGCTAAACCATATTGCTTATTTAGTATCTGATGACCCTAATATTCGTGATATTAAACGTTTAGAAGTAATTAAAGAAGGTGAATTCCTTCATGTGGAGTTGGTCGCCGAAGTAGATGCTACATTGTCATTCGCAGCAGTTGACGATATTCGAGATCATTTAATGGAAATTCTTCTTTCACAAAACAAAGTGTCTCGTGTGACAATTGCTTTTGATGAGGATGATGGGATTACCGATTGGAATCATATTGGCAAAAGACCTCAAAATTTAAAAACACAGGATTAATACGTATATAGAGGGAGGTGTCGTAATTGAAACGTACATTACTAATTAGTGATATACATGGTGAACTTACCTTATTTGAAGAACTTCTCAGAAAAGTATCATTCAATGAGCAAGAAGATCAACTCGTCCTTTTGGGCGACTATATCGACCGCGGCCCCTATTCTAAAGAAGTATTATCTAAAGTTTCATATTTAAAATCTAAAGGTTCTCAAGTGTTGATGGGCAATCATGAACAAATTATGTTAGATGTTTTCAAAAATGAAAATAAATATGATTGGGATTTTTGGTTGCATACAGCAGGTGGATTAGCAACTATGCGTAGCTATGGTTTTTCTGAAGAGGATTTAGAACAAGCAGGAACACTCGAAGATTTTTCACTTGTTCCTTTTTTAACAGATGAAATCGTCGAGCACCTTGAATTCATTCGCCATCTGGATACAGTTATTGAACAGGGTGATTTCATCTTTGTTCATGCAGGGGTTGATCCAGATATCCCATTACATCAAAATTCGAATAAATCATTCCTATGGATACGAGATGAGTTTCACTCAGGCTATCACGGAGATCAAACAGTTATTTTTGGACATACACCCACATCTCGTTTACACCATGATAAAAAAAATCACCAAATTTACTTTGGTGAAAACCGTATTACTGGTATTGATGGAGGCGCTGTATTTGGTGGGCAGCTAAATTGTCTGGAACTACCTAGCCAAAAAGTTTATTCCGTGCATAAATAATAAATGATTTTTTAAAATGCACATCAATTTCAAAACACAAAGAGCGAGTCGCTATTTAAAGCGAGTCGCTCTTTGTTTATATCATACTATTTACTATAGAGATTATTACATCTATCTATGTTGTTTATGCTTGAAAATACGTAATGGTTATACCCAACCACGGAAGCGTGATGCCTCTGCTGTTTTACGTACCCCAACCATGTATGCGGCTAAGCGCATATCAATTCCTCTAGAAGTGGCTACTGTATAAACATTGTTAAACGCGTCAACCATTTTCTTAAGAAGGCGTTCACTTACTTCTTCTTCAGTCCAATAGTAACCTTGATTATTTTGTACCCACTCGAAATAAGAAACTGTTACGCCACCAGCACTGGCAAGTACGTCTGGAACAAGCAAAATGCCACGATCATTCAAAATTTTTGTAGCTTCTGTTGTTGTAGGACCATTTGCTGCTTCAACAACGATGCTCGCTTGAATTTTATGTGCATTTTCAGCCGTAATTTGATTTTCAATTGCTGCAGGAACTAAAATATCACATTCCAGTTCAAGTAATTCTTTATTTGAAATTGTGTTTTCAAATAAAGTTGTCACTGTACCGAAACTATCACGACGGTCCAATAAGTAATCAATGTCTAAACCTTCTGGATCATAAAGCGCACCATAAGCATCTGAGATACCAACAACTTTTGCGCCTAAATCACTCATAAATTTAGCTAGGAAGCTTCCTGCGTTCCCGAAGCCTTGAATAACAATACGTGCATCTTTTATTTCAAGATCGCGACGTTTAGCTGCTTCTTCAATGACAATGGTTACCCCTTGTGCAGTTGCTTTATCGCGTCCTAGAGAACCACCTAATACAATTGGCTTACCAGTAATAAATCCAGGTGAGTTGAATTCATCCATTCGACTATATTCATCCATCATCCATGCCATAATCTGTGCATTTGTAAATACGTCTGGAGCCGGAATGTCTTTAGTCGGTCCGACAATTTGACTTGTAGCTCGAACATAGCCACGACTTAGCTTTTCAATTTCACTCATTGACATTTGACGAGGATCACAAATTACGCCACCCTTACCGCCACCATATGGTAGGTCTACAATACCTGCTTTTAACGTCATCCACATTGATAAAGCTTTCACTTCTTCTTCAGAAACATTTGGATGGAATCGAACGCCACCTTTGGTTGGTCCGACAGCATCATTATGCTGTGCACGATAACCTGTAAACACTTTTACTTGACCATTATCCATTTTAATTGGAATACGTACTTCAAGCATGCGTAAAGGTTCTTTAAGTAATTCGTACATTCCTTCGTCGTATCCTAATTTTTGAAGCGCTTTTTTAATAACTGCTTGCGTAGATGTGAACAGGTTTAGATTTTCTGCCATTTGATTTCGCCTCTTTACTATTATTAGTTTTGCAAACTGCAATTGAATCCTTCATTTCATCGCACATATTGTAACATAGTTCAGCAACCGTTTCCCTAGTTTTTACAATTATTTTTCAAAGACTTTTTGTATTCTTTCTAAAGCCCAATCTAAGTCCTCTTTAGAGATAATTAAAGGGGGTGCGAAACGAATTACGGTGTCATGTGTTTCTTTACATAACAAACCTAACTCCATCAATTTTTCACAATACGGACGAGCCTCTGTATCTAATTCCATCCCGATAAATAACCCTCTACCTCGAATCTCTTTAATATGAGGATTATCAATCTTGCGAAGTTCTTCCATAAAGTATTCCCCTAATTCCAATGAACGTTCTGCTAATTTTTCTTCTTGCAATACTTGAATTGAAGCAATTGACACTGCACAGGCTAATGGATTTCCACCAAAAGTAGAGCCATGTGAACCTGGGTTAAATACACCTAATACATCTTTATTGGCTACGACACAAGAGATTGGGAATACGCCTCCACCTAGTGCCTTACCTAAAATATACATGTCAGGAATAATCTCTTCCCATTCACACGCAAACATTTTCCCAGTACGCGCTAAACCTGCTTGAATCTCATCTGCAATAAACAGTACATTATTTTCACGGCAAAGTTCTCTTGCCGCTTTTAGATAACCCTTTGGCGGAATAACAATACCTGCTTCCCCTTGAATAGGTTCTACAATAAAGGCTGCTGTATTTGGCGTAATCGCTGCTTTTAATTGCTCGATATCACCATAATCAACTAAATCAATTCCTGGCAATAGTGGCCCAAAACCACGACGATATTCTGGATCAGATGTTAGAGATACAGCTAACATCGTACGACCATGGAAATTACCATTACAAGCAATAACTCGTGCTTGATTTTCAGCTACACCTTTTACATCATAAGCCCAACGACGCGCAGCTTTGAATGCTGTTTCTACAGCCTCTGCACCTGTATTCATCGGTAATACCATTTCTTTTTCAGTTAGTTCACTTACAGCCTCATACCAAGGTCCTAATTGGTCCGAATGAAACGCACGGGAAGTTAAAGTTACTCGATCCGCTTGATCCTTTAAGGCTTGAATAATTTTAGGATGTCGATGCCCTTGATTCACTGCTGAATAAGCAGATAGCATATCCATATACTTATTGCCTTCAGGATCTTTCACCCAAACGCCTTCAGCTTCAGCAATAACTATCGGTAGAGGCAAGTAGTTCATTGCACCAATTGAATTCGTTTGTTCAATAATTTCTTGCGATTTTGTCATCATTATTCCTCCCGTACTTTTAGTATGTAAACGCTTTATTTTTTTTGAAAAAGTACTGCGACCCTTTTTGAGTCGCAGTATTTTATTACAATGTTTCAGAAACAGTTTTTGGTTGCATATGCAATGTTAAGAAATCTGGTCCGCCCGCTTTTGAACAAGTACCTGACATATTGTAGCCACCAAATGGTTGATACCCAACAATCGCACCTGTACAGCCACGGTTAATATAAAGATTACCTACAAAGAAATCTTCACGCGCACGTTCAATATGTGCACGATTTGTTGAAATAATCGCACCTGTTAAACCATACTCCGTGTTATTAGCGATAGCTAACGCTTCATCAAAATCTTTCGCTTTTGCAATCGCTACGATTGGTCCGAAAATTTCTTCTTGCATAAGACGTGCTTTCGGATCTACATCAGCAACTACTGTAGGATTGATAAAGTAACCTACTGAATCATCTGCTGTTCCCCCAGCCACAATACGTCCTTCTTCTTTTGCAACATCAAAGTATGAAGTGATTTTCTTAAATGCAGCTTCATCAATTACAGTTGCCATAAAATTCGTGTGATCTGTTGGATCGCCAATTGTTAATTCATTTGTCAGTTCTGTAACACGCGCTACAACTTCATCGTAAACATCTTCTACAATGACTGCACGTGAACATGCTGAACATTTTTGACCTGAGAAGCCGAATGCTGATTTTACAATTGATTGTGCAGCTAATTCTAAATCTGCTTCTTTATCTACTAAAATAGTATCTTTACCACCCATTTCAGCAATTACTCGTTTAATCCAAATTTGTCCTTCATTCATGACAGAAGCACGTTGATTAATACGTAATCCTACATCTCTTGAACCTGTGAATGATACAAAACGTGTACGGTGATGATCAACTAAATAATCACCAACTTCTGCACCAGAACCTGGGATATAGTTTACAACACCTGCTGGTAGTCCTGCTTCCTCAAGAATTTCCATAAATTTATACGCAATAATTGGCGTAGTAGAAGCTGGTTTAAGTAATACAGTGTTACCTGTTACTACTGCTGCTACAGTTGTACCCGCCATAATTGCAAATGGGAAATTCCACGGAGAAATGATTACGCCAACCCCTAATGGACGGTAATCAAATCGGTTCGATTCACCTGGACGAGATAAAACGGGTTTGCCATCTTTTAACGCTAACATTTGGTGCGCATAATATTCAAAGAAGTCGATTGCTTCCGCTGTATCCGCATCTGCCTCTACCCACGGTTTACCAGCTTCAATTGTCATCATTGCTGACATTTCATGACGACGACGTTTTGTAATTGCTGCAACCTTGAAAAGAATATCCGCACGAACTTCAGGATCAACCTTACTCCAAGTTTTAAAAGTTTCATCTGCAACTTGCATTGCTTTTTCAGCTAATTCTTTTGAAGCCTTCGATACTGTACCGACTACTTCTGTTTTTTTAGCTGGATTATAAGAAGTGATTTTTTCATCCGTGAAAATTCTTTCTCCACCAATTACTAATGGATAATCTTTTCCAAGATCTTTTTGGACTTTTTGAATTGCCTCTTTGTATGCTTGTTGATTAGCCTCTACCGAAAAATCTGCTAATGGTTCTGTTTTATACGGAATCATTTCATATCCTCCTTTGAAATTGCATATACGCAAAAATAATTTGCGTTTATGTAACGCTTACACTTATAATAATGCAAGAGAATGTTGCATATTTCAAGTAATAAACTGTTTTTTCGACAAAATTTATTTATGGAGGTGGAACTGATGAATGGAAACATTGATTTAACAGTGTTCTACGAATTTTTGACAGATAAAACACCAATTGGTATACATGCCATAAATAGTAAAGGTCAAACGATTATATATAATGATAAGATGAAAAACATCGAAGGATTGAATTTAGAAGAGATGGTTGACCGTTCAATTTTAGATGTTTTTCGCTTTAATCATAGTGAACAATCCACCCTTTTACGTGTTTTACAAAGTGAACAACCTGTCTTAAATGTCAAACAAACCTATTGGAATCAAAATGGGCAAGAAATTACGACAATTAATGACACTTACCCAGTCTTTCATGAGGATAAAATAGTAGGTGCAATTGAATTTTCACGTGATATTACGACTTTAGAAAAATTAATTCATCAACCACTTCAACGCTATGGCGAGCCAATGACCTTTGATGTCATAACAGCCGTTTCACCCCAAATGCAACGCGTTCTACAAATTGCTAAAAAGGCAGCAATTGCTAAACTACCAGTCTTACTCATCGGTGAATCTGGAACTGGAAAAGACTTAGTGGCTGAAGCCATTCATTATGAGGCAGAAAATTCCACAGCTCAATTCATTACGATTTATTGTAATCGTGCGGATGATAAAGTCGTTGAACGACTTGCACAGCAGCTAATTGACTTACCTAAATCCACCATTTTTTGCGAGCGCCTTGAATATTTAAAATTAGAACAACAGCAACAGTTACTCGAATTACTCGAGTCTTATTCGAATGAGTATTTATTTATAGCAAGTATTGGGAATGACCCTGTGAATTTAATCGCAAGTGAACTCTTAATGAAAGACCTTTATTATTTCTTTGCCTCTATTACCATACAGATTCCACCACTTCGTCAGCGCTTTGACGATATGAAACCATTTATCCAAGATTATTTACGTCGCTATCGTCAGCGTTTTAATAGTCAGACAAAGGACATTACAAATGAGGTGGAACAGCTTTTTCACTATTATGACTGGCCAGGGAATTTAAAGGAACTTGAAGTATTGCTTGATGAAATGACGTCTGTCATGTCCAATGAGGAATATATTACATATGACATGTTGCCACATCATTTCAAATTAAAGGTCCAAGAATATCGAGACAATACAGCACTTCACGCGGAGGATTTTGTTATCCAAGCAGAGCAACAATTGATTCCTTTAGAGCAATATCTACAGCAAGCTGAAAGCTATTATTTAAATAAAGTTCTTGATAAATATGGACATAATATTACGAAGACGGCAGAGGCACTTGGGATGAGTCGCCAAAACTTACAATACCGTCTACGTAAAATGAAAAAAGAACAAAACTAAAAGAGAGCTCAACGTCACGATGATGTAACGTTGAGCTCTCTTTTAGTTTATTGAAATAAACTTATTTTCAATTATTATTGTAGACCTGATTCTTTGATCCATTGATCTAGTTTATCTTTTAAAGATTCAAAACCAACCGAATCTTTTTCATCTACTCGATCTTGAAGCGATTTACGTGGCACTAACTCTTTCCTACGTTGCGGCTTTTCTTGTAACGCTCGAATAGACAGGCTGATTTTTTTGTTTGGATCCTCAACCTCTAAAATTTGAACAGTCACTTCGTCACCTACTGAAATAAAATCAGAAATACTTTTCACGAAACCATACGTTATTTCTGAAATATGGACGAGTCCTTGTGTCTGCTCATCGAGAGAAACAAATGCACCGTATGGTTGAATCCCCGTAACTTTACCAGTTACCACATCGCCCACTTTGTATTTGTTTGACATCTCGCCATCCCACTTTCCAACTTTTCAATTTAACTAGCATGCTATATATTCATAAAGAATTATAGCACAGCACTTTTAGACGGGCAAAGAATCCTTGTGTTCCTACTTATCTAATCAGACTTAAATTTTATTAAAGAAATTCAATTACCATGTATTTTTTCAGAATATTGTTGTAAAATTAAACAATCGCGTTTTAAAGGAGGATATAAAAAGTGTCAAACAGGGATCAGTTTGCTTCTAAAATTGGCTTTATTCTTGCTGCCGCTGGTAGCGCAATTGGATTAGGTGCCATTTGGAAGTTTCCATATATGGCTGGTACTAATGGTGTAGTGTATTTATTCTATTATTTATATTATGTACATTAGTAATCGGCTTACCTATATTAGTTGCAGAATTTATGATTGGTCGTCGTGGTCAAAAAGATGCTGTGACATCATTCAAAAAACAAGCACCTGGTACACCTTGGTATTTAACAGGTTGGCTAGGCTTTGTGTTATCAGCAATTATTTTATCATTTTACAGCGTCGTTGGAGGATGGATTTTAAGTTACCTTATTCGTTCAATTGGCTTTAAACTTTCTAACTCGGATGATGCATTTTTCGGAAGTTTATTTAATGACTTAACAATGAATACATGGGAAGTTATCATTGCTCAGGGAGCCTTCTTACTAATCTGTATTCTTATTATTTCAAGTGGGATTCAAAATGGGATTGAAAAAGCAAGTAAATGGATGATGCCTATCCTATTCTTATTCTTCATCGTCTTAGCTATTCGTTCAATGACTTTAGATGGTGCTATGACAGGTATCAAATTTATGTTTGTACCCGACTGGTCTTACTTGACTGGGGATACATTACTTAAAGCACTTGGGCAAGCATTCTTCTCATTAAGTGTTGGGGTTGCTGCCATGTTAACTTATGCATCTTACTTAAAGAAAGAGGTTAAATTAGGCTCTTCAGCAATGAATGTTGCATGGATGAATATCGGGATTTCTATTTTAGCTGGCCTCGTTATTTTCCCAGCTGTATTTGCTTTAGGGTTTTCACCTGACCAAGGACCTGGTTTAGTATTTATCATTATTCCAGCTGTATTCCAACATATCCCATTTGGCGCATTTTTCTTAATTATCTTCTTTATTCTATTATTATTCGCAACGGTCACTTCTGCCATTGCCATGCTAGAGATTGTTGTTGCTACAGCAATGAAAGATAAATTCGAAAAACGTAAAAAGTATGCATGGCTATGTGGTTTAGGTATTTTCATTATTGGGATTCCAAGCGCTTTATCATTCGGACTTCTATCGGATGTTAAAATCTTAGATCGTTCTATTTTTGACTTTGCCGATTATTTAACGAATTCAATTGGTATGCCAATCGGTGCATTGCTCTTCTCTCTATTCGCAGGTTATCAATTAAAACGTGCAGAACAGATAGATGAATTACCTGTTAAACCTTGGGTATTTACTATTTGGCGTATTGCGGTTCGCTATGTAGCTCCTATTGCGATTATTGTAGTACTTTATCAAGGGATAAAAGGTTAACAATTAACTTTTCTGTCACTTTTGTCATGTTATTTCTATTTTAAATCATGTTATAATGATTTAAAATATTTATATGACAAAGGAGTGCATGGATATGATGCAAGAAAAATTAGCAATCCAGTTAAAACAACTACGTATAGAAAAAGGCTATTCTTTAGAAGACCTAGCTTTAAAAACACGTATCGCTTCTGCAAAACTCGCTCGTTTTGAAAGTGACGAAGAAGTCCCTTCAGAATCTGCTTTACTATTACTTTCTAATGCATTAGAAATTCCTGTTTCAAACCTTGTCGACGGCATTCAACCGTGAACGATATAAGAAGAGGTACAAAAAAACGCTTCTCTTTTAATCTCAAGAAAAATGACAAAAGGCCACTAACGCCTTTTGTCATTTTTTTATTCTTACATAAATTGAATTCATTTAGCTATATGGCTCAGCTATACTTTTGTTCCCACTCTAATCCATTCATCCATAAATCACATTGCATATGAACTAATATTTTCTCTCTATTTACGCACTAAATTTGCCTTACATAAATGAAGCGATTTATAACGTACATTTAGCTTCAAATTTTAAAGCTAATAATTTATAAGAAATTTCCACACATTTTTCAAATGGAATCCATTGTTCAAAAGACTGTTCAAAAATTTCTTGAATTTTCTTTCCAAGTATCGAGGGATCGTCCACGTTTTGTAATACTGCTACTACATCAGCCGCTTCCGTTTCATAAGAAAAATCATCCAGCTTAAACGGATTCCAATTTTGTATGATGTGTATAGCTTTTCGATTCATCACTATTACGTCCATAGTCTCCATGTAATCACCTATTTACTTTCATTTAATACAGGATATGATACCATAGTTGGTAGAAAAGTGCATTTGAGTGTTCCTTCTCATTTGCTAGTACTTCATTTTCAAAAAGAAAAGAGGGGTTTACTTGAATCAGTTTAATCAATTATATTCACGTAGAAATACAGCTTCGGTTAAGTGGGACTTAATGGAGAAAATTTACTCCATTCCTGATGCTTCTAAAATCATTCCAATGTGGGTTGCTGACATGGATTTTGCTGCACCTTCATCTGTAACTGAAGCGATTCAAAAACGCTTAGAATTTCCTTTGTATGGTTATACTTTTGAAAACGATGATTGCTCGCATGCTGTAACAACTTGGCTAAAACGTCGCCATGATTGGATGGTAAGTAATGATTCTGTTATGTATCATCAAGGTGTCGTTCCTGCGATTTCGACTATCATTGAAGCTTTATCTAATGAAGCAGACGAAATTCTAGTAAATTCACCTGTTTATCCACCATTTTTTAATATTCCAAAAAAATTAGATCGTACAGTTCTTTATAGCCCATTTATTGAAAATAAAGGTGTTTACACGTTTGACTTTTATCATTTCGAACAACAACTTGCTCGTCCAGAAGTGAAAATTTTCATTCTTTGTCACCCACATAATCCAGCTGGTATCGTATGGTCTGCTGAAGTTTTACAAAAAATCGATGAACTTTGCTTTGCGAATAATGTCATTATTATTTCGGATGAAATCCATAGTGATCTCGTACTTGGCGATACAAAGCATATTCCACTTGCAAAAATTTCTCAACATCCTGAAAACATCATTACATGTGTTGCACCTACGAAAACATTTAATCTTGCTGGAGTACAAGCAGCTATGATGATTTCTTCTGATAAAAAGAAACGTCAACTTCTCCAAAATACATTAGCTAAACATGGACAAATGGGATTAAACACGTTTGCTATTGCAGCCGTTCAAGGGGCTTTTTCTGAACAAGGTGAACAATGGCTCGATGAATTAATTCCTTATTTACAAAAAAACGTGGATTATGTCATTGACACAATTACAACAGCTGTGCCATCCATTCATATACAAAAACCTGATGCTACCTACCTCGTATGGCTAGATATTCGAGACACTGGTTATGCTGAAAAAGAAATTATGCAAAAACTATTAAATGCTGGTGTCGCACTTGACCCAGGGACAAAGTATGGGAAAGCATATGAAGGCTTCCTTCGTATGAATATCGCTTGTCCTCATGCTACTTTAGTTGAAGCAGTTTCTCGTTTCTTAACAGCATTTAATTAGCATCAGGACAAAAAAAACTCCGAGATGCTTATACAAGCACTCGGAGTTTTTCAATTATAGTTGGAAATATTAATGCCTTGGTAGTTCTTGTTTTTTCTTATCTAAAACCTTTTTCTCCTGCTCTGCTGCTTGTTGTTTTTTTGAAGAGCGTCGTATGAAGTAAAAAACAATGATACATAAAGCCACTGCTCCAGTTAATTCTAGGACAGCAGGGATATATTCTAATTTGTTTTCCGGGAAATATAAAAATAGATACACTAGCCAAGAATTCACTAACACCGTCTCCCCCTATATTATTTTGAAACTTTTTTAATACCTTTGATAGAAATTTCTTCTAAAGGTTTGTCACGACCGTCTTTAGCTACGTCAGCCATAGCATCGATAATGTCCATACCTTTAACAACTTGACCGAAAACTGTGTGTTTACCGTCTAACCAAGGCGTACCACCATTTTCAGCATATGCATTGATAATTTCTTCTGGGTAGTCATAATCTTTCATTTGTTTAAGCATGCTTTTTTGAACTGATTTAGCTTGAACGATGAAGAATTGAGAACCGTTTGTTCCTGGACCTGCATTTGCCATAGAAAGCGCACCACGTAAGTTCATTAACTCTGGGTTGAATTCATCTTCGAAAGTAGAACCGTAGATTGATTCGCCGCCCATACCAGTACCAGTTGGGTCTCCACCTTGAATCATGAAATCTTTGATGATACGGTGGAAAATGATACCGTCATAGTAGCCATTTTCAGCGTGAGTTAAAAAGTTTTGAACAGTTTTAGGAGCTAATTCTTGGAATAATTTAATTTCGATTGTGCCCATTGTAGTGTCCATTTCAACTAGGACTTCGTTTGCTTGTACTTCTGGATTTAATTGTGGAAACATTGTAGTCTCTCCTTTTTATGTGTAAAAGTTTATGCATTTTCTCAAAAGGGAATTTTGTTGTTATACGTGCATCCCTGCTTCGGAATTATACCGTCATATTTTATCATAAATATTACTTTAATTCAGTGCAAAGCCCTTCTTTTACAAAATAACATCTAATAACAACAGAAAGTAAGTGATTTCATGACACGTCAAAAAAGAAATTTTATCATTATCTGGATAAGTAATCTACTTGTTGCAGGAACAATGACTATGATTATGCCCTTTCTTTCATTATACATTGAAACAATGGGCGATTTCTCTGAAAGTTATGTCCAAAAATGGGCAGGTCTTATTTTTGGGGCTACTTTTATTTCCGCTTTCTTAATGTCTCCGGTCTGGGGAAGAATCGCTGACAAATATGGTTATAAGCCCATATTAATGGTCAATGCCTTTGGACTCGCGATAAGCATCTTTTTAATGGGCTACGTCGAGAATGTTTGGCAATTTTTCTTCCTCCGTCTGTTAATGGGTGTCGTTACAGGTTTTATCCCTACATCACTCGCTTTTATTAGCTCACAAACGGAAAGAAAAACAGCCGGTAAAACACTTGGCACCTTACAAATGGGGAGTGTTTCAGGTTCCTTATTCGGTCCAATTGTCGGCGGTCTCATGGCAGATTCCTTTGGCTTTTATTATACATTTTTCATTACCGCAGCAAGTGTATTTCTTGCTGGCGTTATCGTCTTTTTCGGCATAAAAGAAATTCCACGTATCAAAAAAGTTGCTACTATTATTTACAGCCGTCGCGAAGTTCTAACAGGAATTTTTAAACACCGTCTTTTATTTACAGTGATGCTCATTACCTCATTAATTCAAATTGGTAATTTTTCTATTCAGCCACTTCTTTCCCTTTATGTATCTGATTTAGTACAGGATATGAGCCAAGTGACCTTTTTAGCAGGTCTTACCTTTAGTGCCGCGGGATTAGGGAATATTCTATTTGCTCGTTTTTGGGGACGACTTGGTGATAATATCGGCTACGAAAAAGTGTTATTTATCCTCTTAGGCTTTGCTGTTATCTTCATGATTCCGCAAGCTTGGGTTACTTCTCTCTGGCAATTAATTATTTTACGATTAATTTATGGGACTGTATTAGGCGGACTAATCCCTACAACTACAGCCCTTATTCGCCGCGAAGCACCCATCTCTGTACAGGGAGAGGTTATGGGATATAACACAAGTTTCCGCTTTTTAGGAAACATTATCGGACCACTTGTTGGTGGATTTATTAGTGGGATATTCTCTATTTCAGCCGTCTTTTATGCAACTGCTGCACTATTTTTACTTGCATTTATTTTATTATATTTCATTAAAAAGAAACCTTTACAGGATTTAGACGATATAATAAAAGGACGCACATAGAATTCTTATAATATACTATGGTGATAGGATATTTATTATTTAGGAGGATTTACAATTGAGAAAGGCCTTTGGACTATTAGTCATTATTTGCAGTCTGCCACTTCTTGTTTTTCTATTTAACAAGATTGGAGCTGAATTAAGCTCAGCTCAAACCTTTAGCAAACAATTCTCCTCATCTGTACAATTGACCGACACACAGGCGATTAATCCCACCATTTTAAAAGATGAAAATAAAAAAACATTTTCTGAGGAGTATTCACAATGGCGTGATCCAATTGAATTAGGTAATGTTCCTGACTTCGCTAAGGAAATCTTCGTTTATTCAGAGGATACAGGTTTTTATGACCATATGGGATTTGATTTAACCGCCATCGCACGTGCCTTTATGGCCAATCAAAATGATGGAGCAACTTCACAAGGTGGTAGTACGATTACGCAACAGCTTGTTCGTATGCGCTATCTATCACAAGAAAAATCATATGAGCGAAAAATGCTTGAAATTTTTTATGCATATGAGCTTGAAAAAAAGGCGACGAAAGATGAAATTTTAAATGATTATTTAAATGAAATGTATTTTGCTAACGGAGTTTATGGTATTGGCGGGGCTTCCACTTACTACTTCAATCGACCGCTTCATTCTTTATCAAAAGCTGAGATTGCCTTTATCGCAGCTATACCGAATAACCCAAGCTTATATGATCCGCTTCGTCATTTTAACAATACGAAGAAACGTCAAGAGCGCTTACTCGACAAAATGGTCGAAAAAGATGAGCTGACTGAAAAGGAAGCGCAAATATTAAAAAACAAAAAAATTACAATCAATATTAAACAAAAGAAACAACTTTATCCTGAGTATAGTACGTATGTGATGAATGAATTACGTAGCTTGATTTCACAGGTGGACGGCTATCATGTGAGATTTAATGCCGCACAAACAAGTGCAGAAAAAGCGACTATTGATAAAGAACTTACTGAACGTGTAAAAGAGGTTGTCGATAGTGGTGTCGTGATTCAGACAGCTTTAAATCCTGAAAAACAAACGGATGTGACAAAGTCTGCTAATAGTATTCTTAAAGAATATTCGAAGTTACAAGCTGCAGCGACCGTTATTAATAATGATACACGTGAAATCGTTTCTGTTTATGCAGGTAAAGGCTATATTAAATATGATTTCAACCGCTCCTACCAAGCAAAACGACAGCCTGGTTCGGCGATTAAACCATTGCTGGATTATGGTCCTTATTTAGAAAAATATCATGCAACACCAGACACATTAATCGATGCTTCAGATTTTTGTAAGGGTACATACTGTCCACGTAACTATGACAATGTTTCTGTAGGAGCCGTCACAATAGAAAATGCTTTTAAAAACTCATACAATACGGCAGCTATGCGCTTATTCGACCACGTAGGCATGAAAAAAGCTTTTTCATATTTACAGCCCTTCACTTTTGATCGTGCAACGAAAAGAGACTTAACTTACTCAGCTGCAATTGGTGGATTTACTGATGGTGTATCTACTGTGCAAATGGCTGACGCATATACTTCATTCATTGATGGTAGCTATACACGTGCCCATGCCATACGCTCTGTAAAAACACGCAGTGGAAAACTTCTTTATGAATGGCCAGACACATCTAAAATCATATGGTCAAATTCTACTGTTTCAGGAATTCGCCAAATGATGGCTAGTACGGTGGATTCTGGTACAGGTCAAGGAATCTCAGCAAATAGTGATTATGTCGGTGTTAAAACAGGGACTACTAACTCTTATAAAGACTTTTGGATAACTGGATTAACGAATAAATACACTAGTGCTGTTTGGCTAGGTTATGATACACCCGTGAAAATGGAATCACTTGAAAATGATAAAATTCACCATAAGTTATTTAATGCCATGGTTAAATAATGTCTACACGCTTGATGCATTCGCTTTCAAAAAAGCCCAAACCATTTTATCTGGTTTGGGCTTTTGATTTCTTTACATGACTTAACACATATGTAGCAAATTACTTTTTCACATGTCTAATTAAACGGTAGGCTGGAAACAACACCATTATATATTTTGAAAAAGGCATAAATAATTAACGTTAGAAGTACTGCCCAAATAACAATTTCAAATAGCATAACTCCAACGGATGCACCAAATGAAACATGGACACTAATTTTATAAATAATAAATACGAAATAAATGAAAATCGTCAGTAAAAAGATCCCTGCTAAAATATAAATATTTGAAATCCCCGCTGCAGATGCTAATGCCCCGAAGAAGAAAATCACATTTCCACCACGTAGTGCAACGATACTTTTACCATCAATATCTTTTGAAAAGAAGAGCATGCCCATTTCATGAATCGTTTCTCCAACTAACTTTAATGCCGAAAAAACCATAAAGTAAATAGTAGCAATTAAAATAAGCAAAAAGATGCGTAACTGTATTTCAGATAAAAACTCTCTTACTCCACCGTAAACCCCAATTTTTTTAAATAGTACAATACTTTCAGTCACAGAGTACAAACCAAATGTTAA
>JAGHSJ010000108.1 GCA_018065935.1 Candidatus Kurthia equi | reverse complement strand
TTATAATATCGGAAAATAGTTACTATATTCAAGACTTTCCGTATTTTGAATCTAATGCAAAGCATTTCTATTTAAGCTATACTATTTTTAATAACCGCGACCATCTGAAAGGAAGATTACTTTGACTCAAGTGTTACTCATCTTTTCACCTTTATTATTTGCTTTACTGCTTCCTATTTTTACAAGGAAGCTACATAAGATTCACACGGGATGGTTTGTTTTACTCGTCCCATTTAGCTTGGTCATTTACTATGCCAGCTTTATTACACGCCTCCCTTCACATGGACCATTCATATCCACTATGCATTGGGTAAAGTCGCTAAACCTATCATTTATTTCTCATTTAGATGGACTTAGCCTACTATTTTCATTACTCATTACAGGGATTGGCGCTCTTGTCGTTCTTTATTCCATTTTCTATTTAGATAAAAATAAAGAGCGTCTAGGGAATTTTTATTGTTATTTATTAATATTTATGACAGCTATGCTTGGGATTGTACAATCTGACCATTTGATTTCCCTCTATTTATTTTGGGAATTAACATCAATTTCATCCTTCCTACTAATTGGTTATTGGTATAAGCGTGATGCTTCACGTTTTGGTGCCCTTAAATCAATGATGATTACAGTGTTTGGTGGATTGATGATGCTTGGCGGATTCTTACTATTGGCAAACGCTGGTGGTAGTTATTCAATCCAAGAATTATTAGCAAATCGTGCCGAGATTATTCAATCTCCTTATTTTGTTTGGATGATTGTCCTTATCCTTCTTGGGGCTTTCACAAAATCTGCTCAGTTCCCATTCTATATTTGGTTACCTGATGCAATGGAAGCACCTACACCTGTTAGTGCCTATTTACACTCAGCAACAATGGTGAAAGCTGGAATTTATTTAGTTGCCCGCTTTACCCCATTATTTGCGATTAGTGAATATTGGATTTGGTTAGTTATTGCAAGTGGTGTCATTACCTTGCTGTGGGGTTCTTTCTTTGCTGTGAAACAGACAGATTTAAAAGGTATTCTCGCCTTCTCAACTGTTAGTCAACTCGGTATGATCATGGCTATGCTTGGAGCTGCAGGTATCGCCTTGCATGTTGATACCGTTCAGCAGCCTATTTTTTTATTTGCAGCATATGCTGCCATCTTCCATCTAATCAATCATGCAACATTTAAAGGAAGTTTATTTATGATTGCTGGGATTGTAGATCACGAAACTGGCACGCGCGATATTCGTAAACTTGGTGGACTCGTTCGACTTATGCCAATTAGTTTTACAGTTGCAGCTATTGGGAGCTTGGCAATGGCAGGTATTCCTCCATTCAATGGTTTCTTAAGTAAGGAATTATTTTTAACTTCTATGCTTTCTTTAAAGGAATTTTCACTGTTTCAATTTGATACATGGGGAGCAGTTATCCCATGGATTATTTGGATAGCAAGTATCTTCACCTTTGTGTACTGCTTCTATTTTGCATATTACACTTTTATCAAAAAAGGCAATCCAGAAAAATTGCCCAAGAAACCACATGAAGCTCCAATTGGGATGCTTATATCACCAATTATTTTAGCATTACTTGTTATTACCATTTTCTTTATCCCAAATACAGTAGGAAAATATTTAATTAATCCGGCTGTTTTAGCTATACAACCTCAGATATATAACTCAACGGAGGATATTCATATTCATGTAGCAGCATGGCATGGCTTTACATTAGAGCTTTGGATGACGATTGGTATTGTCGTACTCGGTTTCATCCTATTTATCACCTTAAAAAAATGGCAGCCTCTTTATCAAAAGCTTCCACAAAAACTTACCTTAAATCATTTATATAATCGCTTCATGCGCTTATTGGATTCAGACAGTCAAAAAATCTCAAATGTCTACATGACGGGTTCGAATCAACATTATTTAAGCTATATGCTACTAAGTGCAGTTGGACTTATTTTAACCACGCTATTTATTAAAGATGGCTTTAATTTTAGCTTCAAAAATACCGCACCATTAAGTTTTTTTGAATTAGCTATTGTTGTTGTTATTGTCGCAAGTACCGTACTTGTTGTCATCGCTAAGTCTCGACTTACTGCCATTATCGCACTCGGTGCAGTTGGCTATTCAGTTGCTTTATTCTTCATCATATTTAATGCACCTGATTTAGCCCTGACACAATTAGTCATCGAAACCGTATCTGTTGCTTTATTCTTATTAGCTTTTTACCACTTACCAAAAGCGTATCGGCATAAAGAGAGAATGCCCTTCAAATTAAAAAACTTTATTGTCGCTTTAAGTGTCGGCATTATGGTGACGCTCGTCGCTTTATCTGCACAGTCTCAAAAATTAATTCCTAGTATTAGCCAGTATTACAAAGATACTGTTTATACAAAAGCAGGTGGCGGTAATATTGTAAACGTCATTCTCGTAGATTATCGAGGATTTGATACATTGTTTGAAATAACGGTACTTTCGATTGCTGGTATGGCTATTCTAGGGATGATTAAGCTTCGTCTTGCAGGAAAGGAGAAAAATAAATAATGAAATTAAATAACGTCATTTTAAAAACTACTACCCAAGTCATTTTCTTCATTATCTTCCTTTTCTCTATTCATATTTTCTTAGCAGGGCATTTTGCACCAGGTGGTGGGTTCGTTGGCGGTTTATTAACAGCCAGCGCACTCATCCTACTCTTGCTAACATATGATATTAAAACGGTAACAAGCTTATTACCAATTAATTATACGACGTTAACTGCTGTCGGCTTATTATTGGCATTAGGTACAGCAAGTATTTCAGCATTTGCTGGTGAAGCATTTTTTAAACATTATTTTGATCATTTTCATCTGCCATTATTAGGCGACACCGAACTACATACAGCTATGCTTTTTGATTTAGGCGTATATTTTGTCGTAGTCGGCGTCACGATGATTATCATTCAATCGATTGGAGAGGATGACTAATGGAAGTTGTGATGGCAATTGTCGTTGGCTTATTATTTATGGCGGCTGTTTACTTAATTTTATCTAAAAGCATTTTACGTATCATCATTGGTACAGGACTCTTAAGTCATGGAGCGCATCTACTAATTTTAACAATGGGTGGGCTAGGGAGTGATGCACCTCCTGTTTTAACAGATGGTGTGAAAAATATGGCCGATCCTTTACCGCAAGCTCTTATTTTAACCGCCATTGTCATTAGCTTTGGCGTGACAGCCTTTTTTCTCGTACTAGCTTATCGTGCGTATCAGGAATTAGGTACAGACAATATGGACGAAATCAGGGGGAAACTATCCGATGATTAATTTTTTATTGCTCCCGATTGTACTACCTTTTTTAACAGCTATCCTGCTAATGTTTGCACCAAAAAACATTCGTTATCAGCGTTCAGTCAGTATGATTGGTTTAGTTGTGACAACTATATTTTCTATTCTACTAATCGAACGTGTTCAACGTGAAGGGATTCAAGTAGTGACATTTGGTAATTGGCCCGTTCCTTTCGGTATCTCAATGGTAGCGGATATGGTAGCGACTCTACTTGTCACAGCAAGTGTCATCGTTACTTTATTCACCGTTTGGTATAGCTTCCATTCCATTGGTAAGGAACGTGAACGTTTCTTCTTTTACCCAGGTGTTTTACTCATGCTAACAGGTGTAAATGGTGCCTTCTTAACAGGCGATTTATTCAACCTTTTCGTATTTTTCGAAGTACTATTAATGGCATCTTATTTACTTAGCGTACTCGGTGGTACAGCTATTCAACTGCGTGAATCAATTAAATACATTTTGGTTAATATTGTGGCTTCAGCGTTATTCGTCATTACAGTAGCCATGCTTTATTCAGTTGTTGGCACATTGAATATGGCCGATATTTCAGTGAAAATTGCAAGCGTTGGCCAACCAGGGATTATTACAACGATTGCTGTTATGTTACTGATTGTCTTTGGTATAAAAGCAGCCATCTTCCCGTTATTCTTTTGGCTACCAAGTGCATATGCTGCACCGCCAATCCCAATCATTGCTCTTTTTGGTGCTTTATTAACCAAAGTCGGTGTCTATGCTATTATGCGTAGCTATACATTATTTTTCATGCATGATACAGCCTTTACACATAGCTTATTGCTTGTATTGAGTGCCATTACTATTTTAGCTGGATGTATTGGTGCCTTATCCACTTTCAATGTGAAAAATATCATTATTTACAATGTTGTCATCGCAGTCGGCGTTATTTTATACGGTGTCGCTCAATTAAATGAAGAAGGTTTAATGGGGGCCATGTTCTATATCGTGCATGACATGCTCATTAAGGCGGCTCTATTCTTCTTAGTCGGTATACTTATCTATATAACTGGAACAGCCAATCTAAAAAAAATGGGCGGCATCATGGCAAGCTATCCATTGCTTGCTTGGACATTTTTAGTCGCGGCATTTGGTTTGGCAGGCATTCCTCCACTTAGTGGATTTATTGGCAAAATGCTCATCGTAAAAGGTGGATTTGCCGCTGATCATAATTGGTCTAGCCTCTGGATATTACTTTCGAGTTTAGTAGTCTTGCTATCGGTTATACGCATTTTCATCTATGCCTTCTGGGGGCAAGAAAAGACTTTAGTTCCCATGCAACAGCGTGGAAACGTAAAAAAACTATTACTTCCTTCAATTATTTTAGTCGCAGTAACTGTTTTTTATGGCGTAGGTGCAGAATGGCTCATGCCTTATATGCAAGATGCTACAGATGTCTTATTACATCCATCTGTTTATACAGATGCGGTACTAAAGGAGTGATGGAAAATGCCCATTCAAATTTTATTTAATGTTTTCCTCGCCTTTCTGTGGATGTTTCTCTCAAGTAACTTCACAGGTTATGGCTTTATCATCGGCTTCTTACTTGGTTTACTCATGCTCTATATGATGCGTACCATGTTCAAAGAACGCTTCTATTTACATCGTGTATGGTCCATTATCAAACTAACTGCCTTGTTCTTTAAAGAATTGTGGTTGGCTAATATTGCCGTAGTCAAAATTGCACTTGCCCCTAAAATGGACATGGAACCTGCATTTTTCGAGTATCCAACAGTATTAGAAAAAGACTGGGAAATCACTTTACTTTCAAGTTTGATTACCTTAACACCCGGCACAATCGTTGTTCATATTTCGGATGATGCTAAAACGCTTTATATACATGCCATCGATATTGATACAGTTGAGGAAACCATTCTTTCCATTAAAGATACATTTGAAAAAGCCATCTTGGAGGTGAGTCGTCGATGATGAATTTTATCCTTGTATTAATCATTACTGTTTCATTCGCCTTAATCGCTTTCATCTATCGATTGATTAAGGGGCCCACTTCTCCAGATCGTGTCATTGCACTTGACGCTATTGGTGTTGCGATTATTGCTTTAGTTGGCTTACTCTCTATTTATGTGAAAACAACATTCTTTGTGGATATTGCCTTACTATTAGCTATCTTGTCCTTCATTGGCACAATCGCCTTTTCAAAATTTATAGAGAAGGGAGATATCATAGACCGTGACAATACTCATTAACCTATCTATTATCCTTTCTTTGCTCTTAGGAACGTTTTTTATTGTTGTGACAGCCATCGGGTTAATTCGATTCCCGGATGCCTATACACGTGCTCATGCGGCTTCTAAGAGCGCAACCCTTGGTGTAATGTTTATCCTAATTGGTGTATTTATTCATTTTTGGTCAATAGAAGGTACATATAATCCACGTATTCTTCTCGGTATTATCTTCCTCTTCATAACAGGACCTGTAGGTGGTCATTTGATGGCTAGAGCCGCTTACTTTTCCGGTGTGAAATCTTGGAGTGGAACAGTGCGCGATGACCTACAAAAGGAATATCAAGAGAAAAAAGAAGCTACTAAATCCAAAGTTTAAAAAAACATACTAACGAGAAAATCCCACCTGAATCATTCTCCATACGATTCAGGTGGGATTTTCACTTTATAAGAGTACTCTAACAGATTCTACTAGCCCTTCCTACTGGACTAACAGCATGTCAAAAAAAATCCTACAAAAAAAGCTAATGCTATCAGTCAAATTACGTAATCTACGTAAAGTCACTTTAAGCACTAGCTCTCTTTCAATTCAACTTATTTTAATTCATTTAAAATTTCATCAATTTTTTCTGTTTCAGTTGTAATACCACCTGAAGAGAAGTACCAAGTGATGCCATCTAAATAAACAATTTTATCGTTTTTATACGCGTCTGTTTTCTTGATAATATCATTTTCAATATCTTTTTTCAGTACGTCAACACTGTCAGTACCACGGTTAATCACGAATAATACTTCTGGATTAACTTTTAAGATAGATTCATACGAGAAGTCTGAACCGTGAGAAGATGTGTCAATTCCTGTTGTTGCAGGTTTGAAGCCAAATGAATTATATACATATGCAAAACGAGAATCTTCACCATCGTCAAAGCCTGAAACTTTTTTCTCGCTATACATTGCTACTAAAGCATTTTTATAACCAGAAGCTTTTTCTTGTACAGCTTTAACTTTGTCTTCGAATGCCGCTTCTAATTCTTTTGCTTTATCCTCTTTACCGAATAATTTAGCAGCTAAATCAACTGATTCCATTACGCCTGCTACATAGTCTTTATTATCCGATCCAATGAAAACAACGTTAGGAGTGATTTCTTTTAATTCTTCATAGTAAGAAGATTGACGACCAGAAATGAAGATTGCATCTGGTTCTGCTGCTGCTACTGCTTCTAAATCAATTTCTTTTAATGTTCCTACATCAGCAATGCCATCTTTTACATATTTCTCTTTTAAATGTTCAGGCATGTTTCCTTGGCCACCGTTAGCTGCGATACCAACGATTCCTTCTACACCTAATGCATCAAGAGAATCTAAGAAACCATAATCTAATACAACTAAACGTTTCGGTTGTTCTTTAAATACAACGTCTTCAAATGAATAAGAGTCGCCTGTTTCACGATTTTCACTTTTCTTTGTTAACGGTTCAACTGTCATCGGGAATGCTGTTGATGCTGAAGCTTTTGTTTCAGTTTGTGTAGTTGTAGATGTTTTTGTTTCACTTGCCTCTTTATCTCCACATGCTGCTAAAGATAGCGTTAGTGCCGCTGTCATTGTTAAAAGTTGCCACTTCTTCATTGTTCATATTCCTCCCAGAATTTAGCTTATAATTTACTGATGAATCACTGATAATGATTATCAATCTCTATTAAAATTTAACGTGAATTATGTTTAAAGTCAACCCACTTTATGAATTTTTCTCCTTATTTCCTTCTTCAAGTGACAAAAAAAGGATATGTATTTGTTTGTTTTTGTGGTTTTGCGTTAAAAATAAATTTAACTTTTCTATTTATTTTGCGTAGAAACGTGATCTGTAGCCCTTCTAAATCAATCTTTCTTCCAAATGACTTAAATATCCAAAAATATGGATATTTGCTTCTTGCCTCATTTTTGTTCACATTTCTGCCTTAAATAAAAAAGATGAGCCATTGTTACAGCCCATCTAAAAAACTACCTGTTAAAATCCTCTGATTTTTAGAGCGATTACTTGTTTTGTGCAGTAATTCGCATAATATAAGTTGCTAGTGAACGTACCATGACACCTGTACCGCCTTTAGGTCCTAAATCATGTGGCGCATTCGCATCGGATGTTCCTGCGATATCTAAATGTATCCAAGGGGTTTCGCCGACAAATTCACCGACAAAGCCACCTCCAAAAATCATATGTCCATCGCCACCAGGTGAATTATTCAAATCAGCTACATCTGATTTACGGATGCGTTTTTTATCATTCTCAGTTAATGGCATTAACCAAGTGAATTCACCTGTCTCTTCTGTTGCTTCATGGAATTCATTATAGAACGATTGATTATTTGTTAATGCCCCTGTTTTATCGAATCCTAATGCTGTAATAACGCCACCTGTTAAAGTAGCTAAATCAATGATAGATGTGGCTCCTTGTTGTTTTGCATAAGCAACTGCATCTGCTAATACAAGGCGACCTTCTGCGTCAGTATTTAAGATTTCAACTGTTTTACCACTATACGTAGTAATGACATCATCTGGTTTGAAGGCATTACCATCGATCATATTGTCTGTAGAACCAATCACTGCCATTACATTATGATTTGGACGTAATTCACCGATAATTTGCATTGCACCAAGTACACTTGCTGCGCCACCCATATCACCTTTCATACCAACAATACCTGATTTAGATTTAATTGAATAACCACCTGTGTCGAATGTTACGCCTTTCCCTACAAAGGTAACGACATCTTCCCAATCTTCTTTTGGATTATATTTAATGGTAATTAAACGTGGTTCTTCTTTTGAACCTTTATTTACGGCTAAGATTGCGCCCATGCCAAGTTCTTCAAGCTGTGCTTTATCCAGCACTTCAATTTCAAAGTCATATTTTGTAGCTAATTCCTCTGCATAATTAGCTAATGCTGTGGCTGTTAAAACATTGCCAGGTAAGTTGATTAAATCACGTGCCGAGTTAACTGCATTCCCATAAATTTCACCAACTTCTAATGATGCTAAGATTGATTCTTGATCATGTGCTGAAATAAATTTCATTTCTTCAATTGTCACATCTGCTTGGTTATTTGTTGTTTTATAATTTTCAACTTGGAAACTCCCCATCACTAAGCCTTCCATCGCTAAAATAGCTGCATCTGTTACAGAAATTTCATCTGTAGCTAATGAATCTACCCAAAGACCAACTGTTTTTACGCGTGATTTCGCAAGTTCTTTTCCTGTTGCTGCAAAAGCTGCACGTAAATCGTCTGGTGTTAAAGTTTTACGTTGCCCCAATCCAACATAAAGCACACGTTTTACATTTTTTAAAGTTGTAGGTAATTTTGTCAGGCCCTTCACTGCTGTTGAAATATCTAAATTTTTTATCCATTCATCTAAGTTTGGACCATAGATTTCTTTAAAATCTGACCAGCCAGATAAATTTTCTTGATGTTCAGATACACCTACGATTAAAACTTCTGCTTCAATTGTTGCAAGCTGTTGATTTTTCATAAATTGCATATTAATGCCCCCTGTTGTTAAATGAAATAATGTCATTGCTATGGTATATTTTTCTTATAAACTATAATAGAAAAAGGAGTGTGAGGAGTGTGAGTATCTTTCATAATATGCCTTTATTAATCGCATTATTTGCTATATTTTTTGCACAATTCATCAAGATACCCATCTACCTCCTTGTCGAAAAAAAATTAAACTTAGGTATCTTCTTTTCAACTGGTGGTATGCCTAGCTCACATTCTGCAGCTGTAAGCGCACTGACAACAGCAATCGCATATGAAGCTGGCCTTGATTCGCCTTTGTTCGCCATCTCAGCCGTATTTGCTGTTATCGTCATGTTTGATGCGACAGGCATCCGCTACCAAGCAGGACAACATGCTCTAATTATCAACGAATTGCGCCAAGATTTCCAATATTTCATTCGAGAAGCGAAAGATTGGCCCGAAAAAGAGCCAAAAGAAAAGGTAGAAGAGTTAAAAACGTTATTAGGTCATAAAAAAATTGAAATGGTTATTGGGGCGATACTTGGAATTCTTATTAGTGTCATCGCATATGCTCTTTTTTAAGTTTTAAAAACCACTACTATTCCAATACCCTTTTAAAACCCAAATAAAAAGGCACCTCCAATTTATTAGATATGTCTAATAAATGGGGTGCAGTTCAATATTATGCGATTTCTGCTTTTTATGCTCAGAAAATTGAGTAAATTCTATGCGGATGCCTCGAACTATTCTTCACATCTAAAAAACGGTCACCTATATACTAGTCGCTCAATCTATTATATTTAAAACATTTGGTAGCCGTTTTTACGTAGTAATTTTATTGAAAGCCCTGCAATAATAGCTCCTAATAAACCACTGACTAAAATGATAACATCTGCGGTTTGCAGAGAAATTAAACGATCAGCTAATTGTCCGAAAGCACTAGCTGGTTTGAAAAAATAATCAAAGAAGCTTATTTTATCAATAATTAAAATAACAATTATCGGATAGATGATTGCCATAAACCAAGTTGAACGCAATAGCATGTTCAATAAGAATCCTATTCCAAAAAACATCACTATAAAAATTAATACAGATAGCACCAACTGAATAATGCTAATATTTCCACCCATTGAAATTACCTCCATTATGTATTGACATTAGTTTACATGATTGGAAGATACCTTTCAAATGGATGGTTCGATTTTTAAAAGAATAATTTGTATTCTGTGTACCCAAAGACATTATTTGAATCTAATTCTTCTAAGCGTGCAGGTTTGACTGTTAAATCTAAATCCAACATTTCTAATATCATAAGGGATGTTCTTTTATCATGACGTAATAGTTTTGGAGATATCCAACAAGCTTCATATAATTCATCTAATTGAGGAATAATTTGTTGTTCTTGTGAATTGGCTGTTAATAAAAAGACGGCTAGATTATCGCTTATATCATATTTTATAACCCCTGTTCTAAACCCTAAAAAGCCTTGTAAGGATGGTTTAACATTAGTTTCCTCTTCCAGTTCACGTAAACAAGCTTGATCGACAGTTTCCCCCGGTTGTACAAACCCTGCTGGTAGCGACCAGGCGCCATCAAGACCTCCATAACGTTTCATCACAACTAACCATTCTCCATTTTCATTGATGACTAATCCTGCAACACCTAGCCATACTCTCGTACGTTCACTTTTCTCCATTATGTCAGCTCCCCTATCCATGCATCTATCTTTATGTTATAGGTTTCCCGTTTTCAATGCATTTCATACCTGCTATTTTTATTTATCAAAAAACCTATTCGCTCTGTAGATCATTCTCTACAACGAACTAATAGGTTTATTTTTGTCATGAGATACAATGACATGAGGAATTAGTGAACGATTATCTTACCCAAAAAACTTTACAATCATAGCTTCTATACTAATTCATTCACAATGACTGGTACATTTTTTCATTCGAACTTTTCAAGCATATTCATTTTACTCACAAGCATTTAGCGGATCGTCAGAAAGGGCTTTTACAAATTTTTTGTATTCATTATTGGCTTTTAATTGTTGCATTGAAGAAAATGGAATTAGCTTGTTTGCTTCTTTCCCTTCAATATAATAATGATTTTTCTCCAAATTCACAGCTAAAAAAATATAGGTTTTTCCTTCTTGCAGTAAAAAATCATCCTTTAATAACTCGATACTTTTACCATCCATCATTTGTCCACCGTATTTTTTCATCTTAACTTCTTGATTGCCACTTAATTGACCTTTAAGCGCTGTAATTACTTTTACCCGATAGTTACTGAATGGTGTTCCTATCATTTCCTCACCATGATTAGTTTCAATCATTAGTTTTTCTTCATAGGAAGTGTCTACTTGTTTCATGACTTGTCCAACAAAAACGACATCTGCTAAACGAATGGTTTTATCGATTGCATCCTCTATAATGTCCTTACATGGCTCAGAATCGTAAAATGGATTGGTTCCTGAACCTGATATAATTTCTTTGGGTATATATTTCGCCTTATTTTTTTCCTTACTATTTTCAGAAATATGATTGTCTATTTGTACAGATGCATTCGATTTTTTATTTTCCGTTATTGATGTATGTTTTTTTAGTGTCGTGTGATTTTTTTGTTCTTTAGCTTTTTTGTGATTCTCTTGATAATCATTCCGCTTAACTATTGGCGGAATGATTTTCCTAGTTGGAACATCTTGTTTTGCATGAACAACTTCAACATATTCATATTGCTCACCTACTGATTGTTTCGTGTGGATTATTTGATATAGAATAAAACCAATAACTAAAATGCTAATCATTGCAATAGGAATAAATTTTCTAATTACAAACGCTCCCTTTTCTATAAAATAAGGAATACTTACCAAAAAATAGCTATTATGACATTATCCTATCAAAAATCACCGTACAAATCAATTTTTTACGCAAAAAAAGAACACTTTATGCATATGTCATAAAGTGTTCTTAATTTATTCATTAATTAGCAACTTTCTGGCGTACCAGCTTTTTTAGCTGTACGGAAAGATGTACCGCAACCGCATGATGCGATTGCATTTGGATTTTCGATGGTAAAACCACCACCCATTAATGATTGTTTATAATCAATAACAGTCCCTTGTAAAATAGCTGCGTCTTCTTTTGAAACAAGAATTTTCAAACCGAATTCTTCAAATTTGAAGTCATCTTCTTTTGCTTCCTCATCAAAGCCCATTCCATATGTTAAGCCACTACAGCCGCCACCTTTAACAGAGACGCGTAGAAAAGCCTGTTCTTCACCATTGTTTTTCATCATCTCATGAATATGGAAGACTGCTGATTCTGTTATATCTACTACTTGTGTCATCCTCTTCACCTACTTTCTTTTCTTTATCATATCAATTTTTACAACAAGAGTAAAACAACTTAAACTATAGACTTTTCTCACAAAAAAATTTCACTATATGTTATAATAGCCCTATAAAACAAATAAGATATTAGGACTGTTTAAATGGAAATAACTCCTTATTATAACAAACAAATAACCTGTATACATTGCGGCAAAAACTTTACTACAACTAAAATACGTAAAAGTACCATTAAAGTACTTGAGACTGAATCGGACTTCCACCAGATTTATCAAGGGGTAAATCCTTTATATTACAATGTCTTTGTATGTGAACATTGCGGGTTAGCTTTTACTAGTGAATTTTCCACCTATTTTGCTCCTGGAACAAAAGAAATATTAGTCAATCGCATTTGCTCAAATTGGAAACCTCACTCTTTCAATGGAGAACGCACATTAGAACAAGCGATTCAATCCTACCAATTAGCCATTATTTGTGGAGAAATAAAAAAAGAGAGTCATGTATTATTAGCTGGACTAGCTTTACGAACAGCCTGGCTATATCGCGAACTAGGAAAATTAGATTGGGAAAGCAGATTTTTAGAAAGTGCACGTGCTGAATATATTGATAGCTATTTACATGGGGACTATCAAAGAACAGCTATGACAGAAATGAAAGTACTCTTTTTAATTGGCGAATTATCACGTCGTTTAAACGATAGCGAAACAGCGACAAAGTATTTTTCGAAAATTATAGAGCAGCAACGTTCATCAACTGAAATAGCTATTATAAAAAAAACAATAGAAATATGGCAAGAAATGCGTGGAGAAAAAACAATAGAAATAAACTAAAAAAATTGCCCAAAAAGTCAGCAAGTGACCTTTTGGGCAATTTATCTATATGTTAAAATACTTGTTCTACTTCAATAACGCCTGGTACCTCTTCTAATAGTGCACGTTCAATACCCGCTTTAAGCGTAATTGTAGAACTTGGGCAGCTACCGCAAGCACCTAATAGGCGTAATTTTACGATACCATCCTCTACATCTACTAATTCACAGTCACCGCCGTCGCGTAAAAGGAACGGACGTAATTTATCTAATACTTCTTGTACTTGTTCAGTCATTTTTTATCGACTCCTTTCCCTAAAATCATTATAATGTTTATAGACTCAAAAATCCATTAAAGAAATTGCGAGGTTGATCAAAAGTGTCTAATACCCTTGTTGAAATTGAAATTTACGGAGCAAGCGTACACTGTGCTAGCTGTGTTAATGCACCATCTTCAGTAGATACGTATGAATGGTTGCAAGCTGCCATTAGTCGTAAATATCCACAGACCCCATTCAATATCACTTATATCGATATTGAAACGCCAATTGAGAATGAGCGCCAAAGTATTTGGGCTGAAAAAGTGTCAAATGACGAATTTTTCTATCCACTCGTATTAATTAACGAAGAAGTTATCGGAGAAGGCTATATTCAACTTAAACCGGTATTTAACGCACTTGAGAAACACGGTTTCCAATCGAACAACGCATAATTTTTTTATTACACCTACAATTCAGTGGGTGTTTTTTGTTAGAAATACTTACCTTCAAAGAACGATAAAAGCCTTTTAAAAGACAAAGCAAAGCCCAAATCACAAATATATCATGCGATTCGGGCTTTGCTTATGATTCATTAACTAAACTTATTTTTTAAAATTAGTTATTAACCATTTTGGTTTTTGTACATCCATAATAAACCTGATTTCATTAAACGAGCAATACGACCTGTTACAGTTGTATCTGCTAAGTAAACGAAGCCTTGTTTTTTACCTAATGCACCCATAAAGCCTTTTAATTTAATATCAGGCATTTTTTCAGGAAGTGGTTCATTCGCCCATACACGTTTAAGTGTTGTTACGATTTGTTCACCTTGTTCTTCTGCTAATTGTGCTGAAGGACCAAATTGAGAGGCTGCACAGTCGCCTACGACATATACACTTGTATCAACAGGTACTTGCATGTATTGGTTTACTGCTACACGACCATAAACATTTTCTAAGCCCATATCACGTACAACTTTCACAGGTTGGATACCTGCTGTCCATACGATTAAATCAACATCAATTTGATCTTCATGGTTATAAAGAGCTTTTGGAGCCACTTTAGTAATATTAGAATTTGCAATTACATCAACATCATGTTTATCGAACCATTTTTTCACGTATTTTGATAAACGTTCAGGGAAGGTTTTTAAAATACGAGGACCACGGTCAAATAATTTTATGCGTAAATCCGCACGACTTTCACGTAATTCTGAAGCCAACTCAATACCAGAAAGTCCAGCACCAACAATACCTACTGTTGCGCCAGCTGGTAAAGCAGAAATTGCATCATATGCTTTACGTGATTTAGCCATATTTTGAATACTTAATGAGTTCTCAGCAGCACCAGGTACATTATGGTAGTTGTCTTCACAACCAAGACCTACAACTAATTCATCATAATTAATTTCTTTACCATCTTCTAGTACAACCGCTTTATTTGCACGGTCAATATTTACAACTTCTCCATAAACAATTGTTAAACGCTCATGCTCAGGGAATGGTACACGCATATGTGTTTCTGGTGTAGTACCTGCTGCAAGTGCATAAAATTCAGTTTTCAAGCTATGGTGTGGTGCACGATCTATTAAAGTGATTTGAACATCTTTTGGAAGATTGTTTGGTAATAAACGTAGAAGAATACGCATATTTCCGTAACCGCCACCTAATAAGACTAAGTTTCTCATTAAGAACTCTCCTTTTCTTCTTATAAACATTTCGTTACTTTTTCTTTATCCTTAAAGAGTATAAACGATTGTGAGAAGTTTCACAATATCTTTGTGAGAAGTTTCACAATTAAAAATCGTTCGGTTGACGAAAACTCGGAAAAATAGTACCATCCTACTTAGAGGTGACGCGGTATGAATCCATTAGTGGAATTTTGCGTCAGCAACCTGGCGAATGGCGCACAAGAAGCTTTCGAGATTTTAGAAAATGATCCGAATGTAGATGTTTTAGAATATGGTTGCTTGAGCTACTGTACACGTTGTTCAGAAACTATCTATGCTCTTGTAAATGGCGAAATGGTCGAAGCCGAAACACCAGAAGAGCTGACAAAAAATATTTATCAATTTATCGAAGACAATCCACTTTTTTAGTGGAATATCAAAAGACGACAAACTGTATTTATACAATTTGCCGTCTTTTTAAATTTCGAAACATACCTTATAAAAGAAGTTCATCCATTTCTTCAATAAAATACGTTGGTTGTTTTTCTTTTAAGCGTAACATAGTAGCTGGTGTAACGCCTGTATTCACATGGCAAGTATCTATACCAAAATTCACGCCCGCCATAATATCCGTATCGAAGTTATCCCCTATCATTAGCATCTGTTGTTTCTCCAATTGAAATTCATCTTGAAGCGCAGCTAACATATACGGCTCCGGTTTTCCAATAAATAATGGCTCTACATTTGATACAGTCGCCAATAAATGCACCAAACTACCATTTCCAGGTGCAAATCCACGCTCTTTTGGAACTTTAATATCTCCATTTGTCGCAATTAATTTAGCACCATTTTGAAGCTGATAGCCTGCCAATTCAATCCGTTTATAATTAAGTTCAAAATCTATACCTTGTACGACCAAATCTGCTTGATCTTCGACAATTTCAATAGCCTCAGCTTCTAAAGCTTCTCTTAAACCATCCTGCCCAATCATAAAAACGGTTTGATTCGGGAAAAATTTCTTCACATATTTTGCAGTAGCAATCGCTGACGTCATAATATGATTTGGTTCTAATTCAATCCCAAGCTTAGAAAGTTTATTATAAATTTGTTGTTGGGTCATTTTTGCATTATTCGTCACGTAAAATGGTTTTATTCCTTTAGCACGTAAATCTTCAATTGCTTGCTTTGCTTTAGGAATAATTTTTTCGCCAATATATACTGTGCCGTCTAAATCAAAACAATATGCACTGTATGCCTTCATTTTATTCTTCCTCTGGAATAAAGGCTGTTACAACGATACCTGCTTCTTTTTTCACAAATGTTTCAACTGCTGGTTTGAATTGTTTTAGTGTTGGTAATACTTCATTTAAAGTAGCTAGTAATGCATCAATATCCACTTCTAAAATATCACGCACTAATACGCGACGATGCCCGATTAATGCTTTTAATGGCGCATCCATCTCAGTTGTGATTACTTTTTCATCTACTAATATATCAATAATATCCTCATAGCTTCCTGGGTCACGCATGATGAAACCATCAATTAATGTGTTACCTACATCAATTACTGCCTCAATTAACACATTGGCAATACGAGCAACTGCTAACTCATGGATGGTATCTTTTTTCCAGTCCTGCTGTGATTCAAAAGTTGTTAATAAAGAATCCATATAAACTAAATTTGTTGTGATTTTTTTACTATCGATGAAATACAATGTACTTCCTCCATTCAAAGAAATAAGATTGTTGAATCTTCTCTTATATAGTAACATAACTTTAAGTAAGGAAGGGGCGAGGAATTGATGGAACGATTTTTCTTATATGATGATCAAGAAGATACAAACACAAGATTCGTTAGTTTTATGGGCGAAAATCAGCGATACGATTTAGCAATTATGCAAAGTTCACGCTTCTATGGCAAAATTATTGTAATGGATATGCAATATAGTCGTTTTGCTATCATTGGATCTGATGATTTAGATGAACCCGGTTATTTAGAACATGTATTTAACCGTCCAGCTGATGAGGCACAGGAATTACGTGAGTATTTACACGAATTAGTAAACTAATGCACTCAAACCTCTACTAGTCCACTGAGGGGAAATTTCATTATAAAAAGCTAGTATAATAGAAGGGAATTCCCTTTTCCTATATACTAGCTTTGTTTATTTAATGGCCTCTAACTATTTTAAAAATAAGCATTGGAACAAATGGTCTTTACAGATTACTCCATTTCACACGAAATGTATAAAAAAATTTTCTATCTTTTTATTTCTTATTTTACTTCACCGTCGACAGTTACTAATTCTTCCGTATTTACTTTCATTTCAGGTTCTTCATTTGTAACTTCTACGGTCGTTTCAGATGCCTCTGCTACATCTACACTTTGTTGTACCACTTCTTCTTCAGCTACTTCTTCAGCGGGTTGAACTTGTGCTTTTTCTCCACGTTTTAATATAAAATACGCTGCGCCAAAATTACAATATTCATATAAGTAATCTTGCAACGTACCGATTTTTGTATCAAATGTCGCCTTCGTATTATGATCCTCATAGAAGCCTTTTAAACGAAGTTGACCATATCCCCAGTCACCGACAATATAATCATATTTTGATAAAATATCACTATATCGATTCGTAAAATCTTCTAGTTTAAATGCCTCACGGTAATCTTTTTCTAATAGATATTCATATGCACCTGCAATAATCATCGTATCATCCTCCGTCTTATGGGAGATTTCGGCTTATTGATTTAACATTTGATGTTGTTTAGTAACAAAACTAACTTATTTATCTGCATGATATCAACAATATTCGCACGTAAATCATCCATTACTTCTTTATTTCTTATTCTGTCCCTTAATCCTAACATAAGTACTCTGTCAGTAGGAACATCTGGCTGTATTTCTTTTACAATGTATAAGCGTCTTACTATTCACACAACAGTCTGATTATTATTTTTATAGCAGTATATTTCTATAGCATCTAATTATCCTGATGTAATAAAAATACACCCCGTATAGTGGCGTGTATTTTTAAATCAATTATTCAGTAATTGCATAATCTAATTCTACTTTGACAATATTTATAATTATTTCTGCCAGATCTAATTCATATGTCGCCTTTAACAACTGCTTATCTTCTTCGAAAATTCGTAGCCAAGGTCTTTCTGGATAATTCTGATTCTGTTTAAATACAATTCCTCTTCGGCCATCGTCTAGCAATAGGACTGTACCATTTGTGTAAATGGTAATTGTTTTTTGAAATGCATTCACTACACGTTCATCATATAAAGTGCCACTTCCTTCACGGATGATTTCAATTCCTTCGGAAGGCAACATTTTATTTCGATACACACGATTCGATGTAACAGCATCGAATACATCTGCTACTGCAATAATTTTTGCGTACGGATGTATTTCAAAATCAATTAATCCTCGTGGATAGCCACTACCATCAAGTCTTTCATGGTGTTGAAATGCACAATGTGCCGACAATAATGAGATTGTATGTAAGCTGCGTAATAAATCAAAACCATATCTCGCATGATTTTTCATTATTTCAAATTCTTCTGAAGTCAATCTGCCCGGTTTATTTAAAATTTCATATGGAATCAACATTTTGCCTACATCATGAAGCATAGCTCCAATACCAATTTGACGAATTTCTTCAGAATTATAACCCATTTTTCTTGCGATCGAAATCGAATAAATGGTTACTTGAAGTGAATGTTGATAAATATATTCATCATAAATAAAAGCGTCACTCAATACAGTTACAATTTCATTACTTTCAAAAATATAGTTCATTAAATCATCAATAATCGAAATAAATTGTTTAGATTGTACATCTAAACAATAGGTCATTTGTTCTTTATTTGCAGGATTTTTCATATTTTTAAAAGATTCTTCAATCTTTTTAACTGCATCATGTCTTACTTTTGGGGGGATTGTTTCTATGATTTCAATATCTTTTGAGATTAAATCTTCAACGTATACATAATGTATATTCAATTTTTGTAACCGGATAATGATTCTTTCGGTAACTTGCATCCCCTCTTGTAATAGAGGTGTGCCTGCATTATTCCAAATTGTGCTACCAATGACCATACCCGCTCTTAGCGATTTTGTCGAAATAAGCCTCATTGTGAATCCCCATTTACTGTTTAGTATGTTAATTATTATAC
>JAGHSJ010000294.1 GCA_018065935.1 Candidatus Kurthia equi | reverse complement strand
CTATGATATAGTTTTTAATTCTAGAAGGATATATGGCGAATATTACTGAAAAAAGTATAAAAATATTGTGGGCTAACTCTGGGAACATATGTGCATTTCCCGAATGCAATATTCGAATTACGGGCTTAGCTGAGAAAACATCATATACATTAGGTGAAATGGCTCATATCAAGGGAAATAAGCATGGATCTAATAGATATGACTCGGATCAATCAGATAAAGATAGACATGATCATAAGAATTTAATTTTATTGTGTCCTACTCACCATACGTTAATTGATAAACCTGAAAATGAAAGTATCTATACCGTAGATCAGCTTAAAAAAATTAAAAAAGATCATGAGGCAAGTGTTGCAGCAAAACTCAAGATAGAAGGGATGGGCAATTTAAATAATTTAAAAAAACGAATAATTCCATATTTAAGCGATAATTATAGTGTTTGGATGGAGTACGGACCGAACTCAGAAAAAGCTAGACGTGACCCACAAAATGCTGAGTTATATCAAATTTGGTTACAAGCTAGGATAGAAAGAATTGTTCCAAATAATAGAATAATTTTGGAGTTAGTTAAAGCTAACCGCATGCTTTTTGATACTAAAGATCAACAAATAGTTAGTGAATTTATTACTCATGTAGAAAGTTATGAAATGTGGGTAACTAGCTCAAACACATATGAATCAGTAAAACCGTTCCCTCAAACTTTTAATGAACTAATTCACGGATAAATACACTATGCCTGCAGCAAATATACAATTTCCTTGGATGAGCTACTATGGTAATTATAATATATTAAAGAGAAGGATAAAATCACATAGTAAAGTGTCAGATGTTATAGAAGCCGATGCTAGCCAAGGCTTGTATCATGTAGTTCAAGAAAATCGAACTTTAAAAGTTTTTATATGTGAATGTTATTGCTTTGGTGTAGCTGAATATGAAGAAGTGATGGAACACTGCGATGATATAGATGCGGTTATCATTAATTCTACATGGTGTTTTTATACTGATAGTGTTAAAGAATACTGCAAAGAATTTAAAGTAGGCGTATTTAATTTTTCTGAATTTTTTGGTGCAATTAATAGACATGATTTTTGGAACTACCTTCCTCCAGAAGAAAGATAAAATCTAATGATACAAACGGAAGGATTAAAAATATATGGTTTTGGCTCCTTCTTTCGGGGAGCTGAAATATTTAATGATATAGACTTTCTTATCATTCATACATCAATTGATAAAACATCCTGCAAAGTAGCAATCGAATGTAAAAAATTAATTTTAAAAAAAATAAAAAAACCTCATATAACTATGTTATCTCATCAAGAAGAAGAGTCTCTTAAATTTATAAAGAAAAGTAATGCCTTATTTTTAGGTATAGTGGAAACATTCAATATTGAAACTGAATTGGATTTCCTCTTAAATAAAAGAAAATATCCTAGGAATTAGTAGTCAATATTCACCACTCATTTAAAAAAAATCTCTTATGGGAATAACAACAAAGTAGGGGGATGCTAGGTCCTCGCTTTTTTTGTTGCATGCACATGCTTGTTATTCCCAAGTAGAAATGTCCGGATTTACTAATCGATTTTATTGTAGCCAGAACCAAAGCATATAACACCGTTCTCTATGCTGTTGCAATCTTGTAATTCATACCTTAATATAAAAAACAAACGTTCGTTTGTTTTTTATATTAGGCGGTTAGATGAGTAAGAGTGCTGACAAGATTATTGCAAATTCCATCTCTCTTTTTAGAGAAAAAGGCTTCAATGGGACCAGTACCAGTGATATAGCTACAGCTACAGGAATCCTGAAGGGAAGTTTATATAGCCACTTCGCCAGTAAAGAGATGATCTTGCTAGAAGTCATTCAAAAAGTTGAAACGATATTTTTTGACTATATCCAATTAAAAGCGTCTAAAAATATTCAGGAAATTTTAAAAAGAACAGCCGATTTTTTTATTGAACAGGAGTCTTGCTTAATGGCAACGCTTCTATCAGAAAGCATCCCAACAATGGCTCATTCCAGGATTATTGATTTTTTCCAAAATTGGAAAGAAAACCTGTTACTTGCTTTGGATGAAAATATTGAACCGGATTTAAAAAGTCTTTACACAGAGGACATCATCACCCTGTTTGAAGGCAGTGTCATCATGATGAAAGTGGTTCAGAATCCCGATCCTATTCATCGTTGCTTAAATCAGTTAATAGAAAAATATAAATCTCTTCTACCTTCAGCTTTACTATCAGGCGAGCCGATGAAAACACAAAACTACGACTATATGGATGTTTTAGACAATGGCAATGATGATACGTTAGTATGTGACATTAGCGATGCGTGTTCCGATGATCAAGCTATAGATACGAAGAGCGATGTTTTAAAGGATTCAGGAAAACAATAAAAATATGGATCAGCTTTTAAACAAAGATTTAACGTCTCTCATAGAAAAGGTGAGCTTTCTTTCCAGAAAAACGGATCTAAGCTCTGATATTAAGAATCTGATTCTGGCAGAGATCGTCCAGGAAATTCATAAGCGGAAGCAGGAGATCATTTGGATCAGTGCAGAAGACTATGCGCTTGCTAAAGCGGAGAAGCTTGAAGATGCCTTGCTCAGTCGGTTGAAATTCGATGCAGACAAGATACAGAACAGTATCAGTGGCCTGGAAAAATTAATAGAGCTCGATGATCCAGTCGGACAAATTGAATTTGTTAGAGAGCTGGATGACCATCTGATTCTGACGAAAAAATCATATCCAGTTGGGGTCATTGGCGTTATCTTTGAAGCAAGACCCGATGCTTTTCTTCAGGTGATTGGAATAGCAATCAAGACCAATAACTTCATGATTCTGAAACCTGGAAAAGAGGCCCAAAGAACGTGTAGTTATTTGATGGCAATGGTGCATAACGTATTGTTAAAAAAAAATGTACCATTGGAAATGCTTACACTTCTGCACTCAAGATCCCAGATAGACTTCCTACTGAAGCAAGATCAGTATATTGATCTCATCATTCCTCGAGGATCCAAACAACTCGTGGAATATATCAAACAGAATACCAATATTCCGGTAATGGGGCATGCTGATGGAGTGTGCCATATTTATGTTGATCAGATCACAAACGTACAGCAGGCTTTGAACGTCATAATTGATTCAAAGATCCAATATGCGGCTGCATGTAATGCCGTTGAAACAATTTTGGTCAACAAGGATATAGCAGCTCAATTCTTACCTGTTTTAATTTCAGCATTAGAGCAACACGATATCGAAATTTATGCTGATGAGAAAATTTCTGAGTTATTAACCAGGAACTTTTCTTATCCTGAATCGTGGAGTTTTGAGTACAGTAATCACTGTATCAGCTTGAAGATGGTGCATGATCTGCGAGAAGCTATTGATCACATTAATACCTATGGATCCCATCATACTGATGCGATCATTACGGATAATCCTCAACATGCCTCTACATTTATGCAGCAGGTTGATTCCGCAAACGTCTATCATAATTGTTCAACCCGATTCGCAGATGGCTATCGTTATGGCTTTGGCGCAGAAGTAGGTATCAGCACCAATAAGATCCTTCCACGTGGGCCAGTAGCGATCGAAGGGTTGACCACATACAAGTATCACATTGTTGGAAACCTTCACATTGTCGGAGACTATGCGAAGGGCGTAAGAAGATTTAAGCACTCCATATGATGGAAAGCATGAATTCAGGATCGATGCTGGTTATGAATGAAACCTCGTACCAAAAGAATTGGACTGTGCTGAGGACATTTCTACTTCGGGTTTATATTCGGATTCCGAAGAACCAGTCCTGTTCATAAATTTGTAGTAAAAAAGAGAGACTTATGCAACTAAGAAAAATTGTGGAACAAGATTATGAGGGTTGGTTGCAGCTTTGGCACGGCTATCAAGAATTTTATAAAGTGAATCTATCACCTGAGCTTTCCCAATTAACTTTTTTACGCTTATTGCATGAAAAGGAAGAAATGGGGTGCTTTGTAATTGAACAAGAGCAAGAACTTATTGGTCTAGTCCACTATATTTTTCATCGAAGTACATGGACTGAAGGTAATTATTGCTATCTTCAGGATCTCTTTGTTAAAAAGGACAGCCGATCAAAAGGGTTAGGGAAACAACTAGTAGAAGCTGTATACACAGAAGCAGAAAAACAGAACTGCTCAAGAGTTTATTGGCTCACCCACGAAACAAACTATCAAGCAAGGATCTTATATGACCAATTAGCGGATAACACTGGCTTCATTCAATATCGAAAAAATTTAGGTTAATCCAATATTAAGAACGTGGATTCTTCATCCACTGTTGAATTCTCATAATTTGTATATATGTTAATTTTAGAAAACATTAAGAA
>JAGHSJ010000432.1 GCA_018065935.1 Candidatus Kurthia equi | reverse complement strand
AGAACAACCGATTGTTTTCGCAATTAATACCTCTTGTTCTTTATTCGGATAAATCCTAAATTTATAAGCTTTGTGGCGTAGCATTGTATTCACCTCACTTCTTTTTCATTAGTTATTTCGATATAATTATATCATATTTTTAGGGAAAATATCAATTATTTGGCATTAAAACATCAAAACAAAAGAAAATGCCGATTCATCTACACGACTAAAGTCGCGAGTGTTCTCGGCACAAATCATAAATATAAAATAAGCGAGGCAAAAATCGTATTCAACATACAATTTTTGTCTTTTTTTTAATGTGAAAGGGTGAAAAAAGGCATCGTTCCTAGTCTTTTTCTGATGAAGAGGAGGGATTTGGAGCCAGTTTTTTATAGTGAAAATGTATCATGAAATCCTAAAAATGTTAAAAATGAGAGATTATTCTGTTGTTCACGAACGAACTCTGTTATGGTGGAGGCGAAAACTAAATAAATGTATGCAGTTTTCTCTTCTTTACTATTTTTCTCAAATTATTTAATTAAATGAAGGAGGAATAATCATGACTACGAGTTCAAAGTTAGAGGTTTTATCATTTGGTAATGGGAAGTTAATCGAAAGTAAAAACTACACAGATGTGTATGATCCAGGTGCATTGGATCAACTAGTTGGACGTATAGGTAACTGTTCAGTGGAACAAGTGAATACGGTTATTGAAGATGCCCACGAAGCCTATTTAGCTTGGTCAAAAACGACGGTTGGTGAAAGAAAAGCTTTATTAGGAAAAGCTTCAGCCTTACTTCCACAATTGGTTAATGAGTACCGAGATTTATTAGTAAGAGAGCATGGAGGTGTCATTTGGGAAGCTGAAACTGATTTTATGTTAAGTAGCGGTGTCTTACATCTCTATTCACAAATTGATGATGGGGTTTTAGCAACCAAACATGTAGAAGAGGAAACGGGCTGGTATAAAGTGGCTTATAATGCTAAAGGTGTTGTGGCAGCTATTGTACCTTGGAATATGCCACTTATCTTAACGATGAATAAATTAGGTCCAGCTCTTGTCGCCGGAAATACGATTGTCATCAAACCATCTCCATTTGCCCCATTGGCACTAACTTTGGTTTTGAGAAAAATAGCCGAACTATTTCCTCCTGGAGTGATTAATGTAACAAATGGTGATATAGCTGTTGGTGAAGTACTTTCTCAACATCCATTGGTTCGAAAAGTGGCATTTACTGGTGGTACGAATACAGGGAAAATCGTCATGGCGAATGCTGCACAAACAATTAAGGAAGTTACATTAGAACTAGGTGGAAATGATCCAGCTATTGTTTTAGAAGATGCTGATTTTGAAAAAATCATTCCAAAATTATTAAAGGGTGTATTTACACGAAGTGGCCAAATTTGTTTTGCAGTGAAAAGAACCTATGTACCAAAAACACGTGCTGATGAATTTTATGAAGCTATCAAAGCCTATGTTGAAAAATTCAAAATTGGGCATGGTCTACAGCAGGATGCCGACTTTGGCCCAGTGAATAATGCAAAACAATATAAGATGGTCAAACAATTAATTGAACAAGCAAAACAACTTCCAAACGTTAAAATTGAAGAAGTTGGACATAAATTAACCCCTGAAACATGGGCCAATGGATATTACATATTGCCCCATCTTTTGGTTACGACAGATCCTTCAATTGAACTTGTTGCGATAGAACAATTTGGACCGATTATGCCAATTATCATTTACGATGAGATAAGCCAAGCCATTGAATGGGCCAATCAATTTGAATATGGACTGGGCTCATCTGTGTGGGGAACAGATATAGATAAGGCGTATGAAGTCGCTTTGCAAATTGAGGCAGGTAACACATTTATTAATTCACATAGTTTTGATTCGCTCTCACTAGGGATGCCGTTTGGCGGTATTAAGCAAAGTGGAATTGGACGAGAATTGGCTGTTGAAGAATCCATTTATGGCTATATTGATTTACACTCGATTCGTTTAGTCAAAGAGTAACTAAGAGAGAACGGTAAATTATTTATAAAGAGAGGGAGCAAAGAAAAATGAAAATCAAAGCAGCCATTTCTTATGCTGAAGGTGAGCCACTAAAAATAGAAGAAGTGGATTTATTAGAGCCTGGAATTGAAGATGTCTTGATTCGCATTGTTGCAACAGGAGTCTGCCATACGGATGCAGAATCCATTAATGGTCGAGGTGCGCCATTCCCTGCTGTATTAGGGCATGAAGGAGCAGGAATAGTAGAAAAAGTAGGTGCAGGTGTTTCTGGAATTGCTCCAGGAGATCATGTTGTGTTGTCCTATACTTACTGTGGTGAATGCTCACAATGTCAGCAAGGGCATCAAAATTTATGTGAGCGAACAGTAGAATTGAATTTTGATGGAAAATCAAAAGATGGCACGAATAAACTATTTAAAAATGACAAAGCAATTGCCACATTCTTTGGGCAATCTTCATTTGCCACATATTCATTAGCGAATAAAGCAAATGTTGTAAAAGTAGCCAAAGATGTTGATTTGTCTCTTTTAGGACCATTAGGTTGCGGAATCCAAACTGGAAGCGGAACCGTAATGAATTCATTAAAACCGGAAGCGGGCTCATCTATAGTTATTTATGGAGCAGGAGCTGTTGGTTTAAGCGCAGTCATGGCAGCTAAAATCATGGGCTTGCGTGATATTATCGTAGTTGATTTACATGATAAACGTTTAGAGTTAGCAGAAGAATTAGGTGCTACACATACATTGAATGGCAGGACAGTCGAGGTAGTAGAGACAATTAAAAAAATCACAAGTGGTGGTGCACATTATGGAATTGAGACAACAGGTGCAACGCCAGTTATTAAGGAAGCAATTGCAGCACTTCGGATAGCTGGTAAATTATCCATTGTAGGAATGGGTGGCGATGTCACAATAAACTTCACAGAAGATTTATTAATGGAAGGGAAATCATTAATAGGGACAGTACAAGGTGATTCTATCCCTCAACTTCATATACCAAAACTCGTCCAGTATTATAAAGAAGGAAAATTCCCGTTTGATAAATTAGTTAAATTCTATGATTTTGAACAAATCAATGAAGCGTTTGAAGATTCTAAAACGGGTGACACCATAAAACCTATTGTGAAAATTTCGAACATATAATAAAAAATAGAAATGGAAATCGGTTTAAAGTAGCCTGATTTCCATTTTTTATTTCTAAGATAAGCTGATTATATAGAAGAGTAGCCCATTTTTAGAAAGAAAGCTAAAGTTTCAATACTCTTGGATACGGATTTAAAAAAACTTCGGTATAATGGATCTAAGGATTATGAACCGAGGAGAGAAATAAATGAACCATTATATCGTGATGCAAGGATTGACATATGAAGAAGACAAGGAAGCAGGCTTAATTTGGTCTTCCCAACAAGATAAAGGGGGCAAGACCCCTCATTCTTGGGCGCGTGTAAAAGAGGTGAAACAGGATGATCGAATTTTCCATTGTGTGAAAGGGAAAATTGTTGCGATAAGTGTAGCAACTTCAGACAGCGAAAAAGCGGTAAATCCAGTAGGCACGACAGAAGAACAAGGTGTTTTGGTTAAACTACAATATTTTGAGTTAGAACGTCCATTGACTATTAAAAAATATTTTAATGAATTACGTACGTTATTGCCTGTTAAGTATGCAGCATTTAAACAAAATGGTGATGGAAATCAAGGGTATTTGTATCCGTGTAATGAAGAATTAGCCATTAAATTTCTACATATTATTAGCGATACGAATATTTACCAAGTAGAAGAAGAACAACTTGAATTAGCGATTGGTACGGTCGTTCATACGGAAAGAAATAGCTTAATTCCTGTCATTACGGAGACTGAAGCCGCAGCGAGAAGAAAAATGCGTGTGGCAAATGAAAAATTTAAAGCATTGGTTGCCCCATATTGGAATCATAAATGTGCCCTTTGTGGGATTGAGTTGCCAGAATTATTACGTGCAAGTCATGCGAAGCCGTGGCGTGAATGTACTTCAAAGGAAAGACTAGATCCATATAATGGATTATTGTTATGTCGTAATCATGATGCCTTGTATAAACAAGGATATATTGCATTTGATGGGACTGGATTGATTCATATTTCAGACCGTATTCCGTCAATGAATTATGCAATGTATGACATCCATGCAAAAATGCGTGTACTAAGAACAGAAAATAATAAGCCTTATTTTAGATGGCATCGTAAATATGTATTTCAATAAAATGGAATATAAGTTATTATTAACTGAGGTTTGCTATTAATTTATTATAGGAGGAGTCTAATGAAAAAGATTTATTTTTTATGTAGTGGGAAATCAAATCGAGCTCAAATTGCAGAAGGCTTCGCACGAATATATTTTAAAGGTGAATTTGAGTGGATAAGTACTTCCTATCCGGATGAAAAGCCCTTATTGAAGAGCACTATAAATATTATGAATGAAATAGGTATTGATATCTCTGGGTATAAATCCCCTGCATTTAATGCGAATTTTTTTAAAGAGGCCGACTATATTATATCTATTTGTGAAAATAGTATTTTAGACATGAGTATTATTCCAACAAATGCTGAAGTACATCATATTCAAATTGAAGAGCCATTACAATATGACGATTATTTTTTACAAATAAAAAGTTATCGACAAGTGAGAGACCGTTTAGGCGTTATTATTAAAGAGCTATCTTTGAAATTGGATTCAACTGTAGATATAGATCTTCAAGATATAATTTTATGATAGCTCTTATTAGCAGAACCCATGAGTAAATTAATGTAAAATAAATAAAAGTTTTGATAGAATACTTGTTTCTATCTTTTGAAATCCGAAACAACAGGCAAAAACCCCATTCATTTGTGATTTTTGCCTTTTCTACTTTCAGTAAGTTATGAGTGTTCAGTACGATATTATATATTCATATACAATGAGCCTATAAATGAAATATATTTAATAGCTTCATGGAATTTGAACGGACTTTAATCGTGTATAATGGATATATATAAGTAACGATCACAGTGAAATAGGCTTATAATAAATTTAAGAGGGGGAATGTTACATGTGGATAGACGATGTGGCAAAAGACTTAGATTTACAAGTAGAATTTGGAGCATACAATAGCGTGGCGGGGGTTGCTGTTTTTAATAAGGAGCATACAGAGCGTTATATTTTAGAAAAACGTTGGGCAAGAGGCGATAAAATCTTTCTAGCGTTTTTAATGAATCCAAGCAAAGCTTCATTTGACGCAACAGATCGTACAGTTACACAAATGATTGAGTTAGCTAAAAAACATGCCTGTGATGCACTTTATGTAATCAATATTTCGAGTGTTATTGATGCAGATTCTGCAAAATTAGTGACAACAGGTCACCATTTTTCCCCTGAAAATTGGCGTTTTATTAAAGAAGCTTTACAACATGCGGAGATTGTTTTCATTGGTTGGGGAATGGATGGGCAAAAACTCATTAATCAAAAGCTTGCAGAGCAATCGGATATTCGCTATTTATTCCAACAAGTTCAAGAGAAGCTACACGCATATACCGTATTAGAAGATACGAAAGAGCAACTAACTTATGTACCTCTTCCTAGAAATAAAAATAATTATAAAAAATATGCAGATGCTACTGCACAAAAAATAACGGAAGAACAATTCGAACAGCTATTTTAACGATAAGTTCTTTTTAAGAATCAACTTAGGTATTTGAATAGATAGAGTGAGGGAATCGCGTTTTTGCGGTTCCTTTTTTTCTTTGACAAGAACGATGCAAAATAACATGATTAACATCATTCATACTGAATTAACTTTTAAAATGAGTATGTCTACTACCTAGGGAGCGGATGAATCTTCTACGCTTATTTTTTATCAAATTTCATGTATAATGAAGGATAAAGTATTTTTTAAAAATGCCAATTATACAAATAAGCTCGTCAAAAAGGCGTTCAAATAAATAATGTAGGCAAGTGGAAATGAGGAATGGCTATGAACGATTATTTAGTAAAAGCAGCAGCTTATAATTATCAGGTACGTGCATTTGCGGTGGTCATGACAGATACGATTGAAGAGGTTCGTAGACGACATGATTTATTACCGATTGCTGCAACAGCTATTGGACGTGCGATGACAGCGACAGTTTTGATGAGCACCATGCTAAAAGGAAATGATCAAATTTCTGTCACTATAAATGGTGGAGGTCCAGTTGGCTCACTACTAATTGATGCCAATACAACTGGAGATGTACGTGGCTATGTAACCAACCCTAAAGCATACGTAGATTTAAATGACGATAATCAATTAGATATCGGGACAGCGGTGGGACCCTATGGCTCATTATCTGTTACGCGCCGTAATGGCAATAATATGCCCTTCATTGGACAAGTTCCGTTAGTTTCAGGTGAAATTGGTGATGATTTTACATCGTATCTATTAACTTCTGAACAAATTCCTTCATCGGTTGGCGTAAGTACGCTAATTGCACAAGATTTTTCTGTAAGCCAAGCAGGCGGATTTATTATTCAATTAATGCCTGGAACTGATGTGAAAATTATTGAAGAAATCGAAGCGCATATAGCTGAAAATATTTCTCTAACAAATATGCTACAACAACAAAAAACACCATTAGAAATTTTACAAGGAATTTTAGGAGAAGATTTGGATTTCTTAGAAGAAATGCCTGTTCAGTTTAAATGTGAATGCTCAAGAGAACGCATTGCCAATGCGATAATAAGTTTAGGGCGTGTGGAAATTGAGGATATGATTGAAGTCGATGGCCAAGCAAATGCAGAATGTCATTTTTGTAATGAAAATTATTTATTTACAAAAGATGATTTAAAACAATTACTCGCTCAAGCAAAATAATTTCTTGAAATAGAAAATTATGTAAGAGTTTAATTGAACTAGTATAAAATGATTTTACAGAAGCCCACCTCACATATTG
>JAGHSJ010000339.1 GCA_018065935.1 Candidatus Kurthia equi | reverse complement strand
ATATAAGTATTAAAAGTTATAAATTAGCAATTTCGGGGTAATCTTATAGTGAACTTGAAATAAGGGAGGTGGAAGGACCACTGAGCGATGAAAAAGGCGACATATTAAATCATAAACCGATTGTCCTTTCAAAGAGAGAATTCTATGACAAGTACAAAAAACGGACAGTAAGAGCGTATTTTTCATGGCTGTTTTTGGGATTGCTTGGCCTGCATCGCTTTTATATTGATTGGTCGTGGAGTGGCTTAGCAATGCTATTAGTAGGAATGATTGGATTACTTCTTTACTCGACAGTATTAGGGAAAGTGATGTTAATCGCACTCGTTCTATTTTGGTTGGTCGATGCAATTAGACTTCCTACAATCCTTAGAGTAGAGAACGAAAAAATGCAAAAATCTTTGTAAAGTTTTACGATATAATTATCAACGTCTAATTACTCATTCATGGGCGAACATGAATGAGTTTTTTATTTGGAGGGAATTCTATGCAAAAGAAGGCGCTATTAAAAAAATTTGTACATAGTCATCAAGATATTCGGGCAGTTGGTGTAGAAGGTTCAATCGCAACTGGAAAAACGGATTGTTTTTCAGATATTGATGTAACGTTCTTTACGACAATTCCAGAACACTATCTAAAAAATGATGTATGGTTAGATTTTTTAGGACCACGCATCATTATGCAAAAACCTGGTATTCACTATTTGGAAGATGGGAGAAAATTATATCCGTATTTAATGCTATTTGAAAATGGAGAAAGAGTAGACTTGAAAATCGCTGCTGTTGATACCATTGAAGCTTATCTACAATCAGAGTCAACAGCGCAAATTATTTTAGACTTAGACAATCGAGTTAAGCGGAAGGTAGAACCAAATGAGTCTTCATTCTTTCTTAAAAAGCCAACAGAGGAAGAATTTTTAGAAGTCGTCAATGAATTTTTCTGGGTTATTCCTTATGTAGTGAAAGGATGTGCCAGAAAACAATTCCTCTATGCTGTTCAACATTTAGCGATTATTCGAGACCAATTAATTCAAGTAATTAGTTGGGGAATTGCGGAAAAATATCATGGTGAAGTGAACTTAGGTAGCCATCAAAAATACCTACAAAAGTATCTAGATGAAGAAACATGGGAAATACTAACCACAACGTATAACTGTAAAGATTATGGACGAATCATACAGTCGCTTCTTTTATTAATTGAGCTGATGGAAAAGGAAGCGAAAAAACTAGCCAATCTATATGAGTATGCCTACCTAGATGAAAATGAACAGGTGATTGCCTATGTAAAAGAAAAAATAAAAGAAATGCACTAATCGTTGTTAGGTACAAAAAAAGGGGAGGTCTCCCCATAGATGTGGTGGACTTCTCCTTAAACAGTATAAAACTTATTCGGAAATTTTTCTTTCAAAAGCCTATTTTTGTAGCTTCATAACAAGGTCTTCGTCGGGTGTTACATAAACTGTTTTTTGTTCAAAGTAAATGACAAAGCCAGGTTTTGCACCACTTGGTTTTTTAACATGCTTCGCCAATGTGTAATCAACAGGAACAGCTGAAGAAGCACGAGATTTACTAAAGTAAGCAGATAGAGTCGCTGCTTCTAAAATCGTTTGTTCATCTGGATTATCCGAATGAATGACAACATGTGAACCAGGGATGTCTTTCGTATGCAACCAAGTTTCCCATTTGCGGGCGATTTTAAAAGTTAAGAAATCATTTTGCTTATTGTTTTTACCAACTGAAATTTCAATGCCTGTTGAAGAAACAAATTTTTCAGGTGCAGGCTTCGTTGGCTTTTTACGACGTTTCGATTTCTTCATACGCATATAACCTTGTTCAGCTAATTCTTCACGAATTTCTTCGATATCAGCTGGAGAAGCTTGTTCTACTTGCTGTAGAAGCATTTCAAAATATTCAATATCAGCATTTGTAATATCGATTTGCTCTTCTACTTTAATTAAAGCATTTTTGAATTTATTGTATTTAGCGTAATAGCTTTGTGCATTTTCAATCGGTGTTTTACGTTCACTTAAAGGAATGGTGATTTTTTCGCCTGCTTCACTGTAATAATTATCTACAGTAATTGATTTATCACCACGCTCGAAATTGTACAGATTTGCCATTAATAGCTCACCGTATAATTGGAATTGCTCTAGATTTTGTGCACGTTTTAAATCTTGGCCTAATTTTTTTAATTTCAGTTTCAGCTTACTTAATTCACCATGTAACCAATGCTCTAAATCACCCGCCTGTTGTTTTACGCGGTCACGTTCTGCTCGTGCAAAGAATACACGATCAAGTAGCACACTTAATGTAGGATAATATGTTTTCTTTTCATCAAAACTTAGTAAATCAATAGGCGAAAAAATGACTTTACGTCCTTTTTCTAAATACGTAGGTTTTGTCCCCCCTTCGATAAACTCATTAATAAATGAACGGAAAATTTCACCTGTACTGATCTGTTGCTGTTGGGCACGCGTAATCAATTCATTGGCGTGTAAAGGAGAAAATCCAATGAATTTTTGCATAATATCATTGGCATCACGAATTTCACTGAAAAATTCTGTGAGTTGTTCATCAGTTACTGTAATGGGATTTAGTTTATCTTGTTTCGGCGGCGCAACATATAAAGAACCCGGAAGCACCGTACGGTAACTATTCACTGAAGGAGATAAGTGTTTTAAACTGTCAACGATTTTTCCAGTTTCAGCTTCCACCATGATGAGGTTACTATGTCTGCCCATGATTTCAGCGTACAAGTAACGTGTAATATCATCACCGATTTCATTTTTACTATTAATTGTTACTTTTATAATACGGTCAGCATCGAGCTGCTCGATTTTTTCAATAATGCCACCATCGACATGTTTACGTAGTAAGGTACAAAACATAGGTGGTTCCGGAGGGTTTTCAATTAATTGCTCTGTAATATGCACACGAGCGTATGTAGGATTAATTGAAAATAATAATTTTTGATTGACGCCATTTGCACGAATCGTAAAAATAACTTCCTGTGCATTCGGTTGATGAATCTTCGCGATTCGACCACTCGTCAGTTGTTGAAGCTCTTTTGTCATTGCAATTGTAAATAAACCATCATAAGCCATAGGAATTCCTCTTTCACAAACAATTTTAGTATGTCTAGTGTACCATTTTTCCATATCTATGGCTTCATAGAACGTTGTTAATGAAAATGTTAGAAGCAAAATAACTGCAATTTCTAAGTTTGTAGCGTAAATTAAAGGGAAATATTTTATTATATCGTTTTTGTAGAAACAAGTGAACAAAGTCAAATAGTATTTTTTTATTTTCAATAGGTTTCACTAAAGAAAAACAGAACAAAAAAACAATTAGATTTCAGAGTGTTCGTGTTTTTTGTGAAACTTTAGAAATATGATTTCATTCGAAAATCAGTCCGCAAAATAAAAGAGACATATGCTATAATTAATCTATTATGCAAAGAAGGATGTGGCTGACCTTGGTGCGAAGTATGACTGGATTTGGCAGGGGTGTCACAATGACAGAGCATTTTCAGCTTACAGTTGAGATTCGCTCTGTAAACCATCGCTTTTTTGAAGTTTCAACTAAATTTCCAAAAGACTGGATGGAAGCTGAAATTCATACGAAAAAGCTCCTATCAACCTTACTGTCACGAGGTAAATTAGATGTTTCCATACATGTAAAAAAAGATGAGCAACAAGCACCAAATATTAAAGTGAATTTACCCGTACTACTAGCATATAAAAAAGCTAGAGATGAGGTTAATAAGGTTTTACCTTTGGTAGATGCGTGGACAATGCAAGAGGTTTTAGCACTAGAAGACGTATTGATTGTGCAAGCTCATGAAACACCAAATGAAGTAATTTTGGAAGCTGTGATTCACGCAGTTACAGAAGCAGCACAGGCTCTTATTCAAATGAGAGAACGTGAAGGTCAGGAATTACACGAAGTTATTTTAAATTATAAAGACCAGCTTGTTCAGCAAATTGAACAAATTCGTCAATTTTCATCTCAAGTTGTAGAAAAGTATCGCGCCAAACTACTGCAAAGACTACAGGATATCGCATCTATAGAAGAAATAGAGAGCCGTGTATTAACGGAAGTTGCCGTGTTTGCAGAAAGAGTGGATATTGCGGAAGAACTTGATCGACTTTCAAGTCATTTTCAACAAATAGATGAAACCTTGAAAACGGATGAACCAATCGGTAGAAAGCTAGATTTTATACTGCAGGAAATTCATCGAGAAATTAATACGATTGGTTCTAAAAATCAATCATCACAGGCAGCAGTTGCTGTTGTTCAAGCAAAATCAGTTCTTGAAAAAATGAGAGAACAAGTACAAAATATTGAATAATTGTTTTAATAGTAGTATCATTAATTATTTGTAACGATGAAGGAGACAAAATGAGAAAAGAACGTGGATTACTGATTGTTTTATCAGGCCCTTCAGGTGTCGGTAAAGGCACCGTTCGTAAGGAACTGTTTTCACAACCAGATACGAATTATGAATATTCAATCTCTATGACGACACGTAAGCCTCGCGAAGGTGAAGTGGATGGAGTTGATTACTTCTTTAGAGATAAAGAGGAATTTGAAGCATTAGTTGAGCAAGGTAAATTACTAGAATACGCTCAATATGTTGGTAATTATTATGGAACACCAATTGATTATGTAAATGAAACATTAGATGCTGGTCGTGACGTATTTTTAGAAATAGAAGTACAAGGCGCGACTCAAATTCGTGAAAAAGTTCCAGACGGTCTATTTATTTTCTTAGCTCCTCCAAGTCTTTCTGAACTACAAGCCCGCTTAGTCGGTCGTGGTACAGAGTCTGAGGAAGTTATTGCAAACCGCATTGCTGCGGCGAATAAAGAGCTTGAAATGATGAATTTATACGATTATGTCGTTGAAAACGATGAAGTTACTTTAGCTTGTGATCGTATCAATTCAATCGTGGTTGCGGAGCATTGTCGACGCGAACGCGTAGAAAAACAATATTTAGCCATGTTGAAGGGGGAATAATCTACATGTTATATCCATCAGTAGATGATTTAAAAACAAAAATCGATTCAAAATATTCTTTAGTGAGCTTAGCTTCTAAACGCGCTCGTGCTATGCAAGAGGGCAGTTCAGAACGCTTATCTTCATACAAATCAGTTAAAAACGTTGGGAAAGCACTTGAAGAAGTAGCTGCAGGCGTTTTAATTCAAGAAAAACAAGACGAATCAGCTATTTACGAAGACGAAGTTTAATCTGAAGACAAAGGGGCTCCCAGAGAATGTGATTCTTTGGGAGCTTATTTTATATAAATGGATTTTTTTGCACGAAACATAAGAGGGAATCAGGCAGAAAGGGAGAGAAAAAGTATGTTATCGAATAAGAATATTTTACTGTGCGTAACGGGCGGTATTGCTGTCTATAAGGCTGTAGCATTAGTAAGTAAGCTAACTCAAGCTGGGGCACATGTAAAGGTTATCATGTCAGAATCGGCGATGGAATTTGTTCAACCGTTGAGTTTTCAAGTAATGAGTAAAAATGATGTATATTTTGATACATTTGATGAAAAGGATTCTTCAGTTATTGCCCATATAGATTTATCAGATTGGGCAGATTTAATCATTGTTGCACCAGCAACAGCGAACTCAATCGGTAAATTAGCAAATGGAATTGCTGATAATATGATTACGACAACACTTCTTGCAACTACTGCTCCTGTTTGGATTGCACCAGCAATGAACGTACATATGTATGATCATCCTGCAGTCATCCGAAATATTAACCGTCTTTCTCAAGATGGCTATGAGTTCATTGAACCTTCGGAGGGATATCTTGCATGTGGCTATGTAGGTAAGGGACGATTAGAAGAACCAGAAAAGATCACAGCGTTAGCGGCAAAATTTTTTCAGCCAAAGGAACAGCCTTTAAAAGGTAAAAAAGTGATTGTATCTGCAGGGCCGACACGTGAAAGAATCGATCCAGTACGTTATTTAACTAATTTTTCTTCAGGGAAAATGGGCTATGCAATGGCGAAAGCAGCACGTGATTTAGGGGCCAATGTCACACTTGTTTCTGGACCTGTTGATTTGCCAAAGCCACAAGGGATTCATATAGTGAATGTAGAAAGTGCGCAAGAAATGCTGGAAGCTGTGCTAGCGGAATATGAGACAACAGATATTGCTATTAAAACAGCAGCTGTTGCCGATTATCGTCCGAAAAATCAACAGCAGCAAAAAATGAAAAAACAAGCAGGCGATTCGGTGATTGAATTAGAGCGCACAACGGATATTTTGAAAACATTAGGTGAACAAAAGACCCATCAGTTATTGATTGGTTTTGCCGCTGAAACAAATGATGTCTTACATTATGCACAAGGAAAATTAGCAAAGAAAAATGCCGATTATATTGTAGCGAATGATGTATCGAAAACAGACCGTGGTTTTGGTGCAGATGAAAATACAGTTACACTTGTTGGACATGGGGATTATGTAGAAAGTTTCCCTTCTTTAAATAAAGATGTATTAGCTAAAAAATTACTTGAGCATATTTTAAAAAGAGAAGGTTTAATGAAATGATTGCCCAAATAATCGTGGATGTTTCTGCTTATCCAGTGGATCGCCCATTTGATTATCGTGTGCCTTATCAAATGGAACTGCTTATCGAAGCGGGTTGTCGAGTGAAAGTCCCTTTTGGTCATCGAGATGTATTAGGCTTTGTCGTATCCCTTAGTGAACAATCTGATGTACCTGCGAATAAGATGAAAGAAATTTCAAAGCTACTGGATATCGAACCAGTTATTACAAAAGAAATGCTTGAAATGTCTAAATGGATGACGCATAAAACATTATGCTATGAAATTGATGCATTGCAAGTGATGCTTCCATCTGCGTTGCGTGCAAAGTATGAAAAAAACGTTGAGCTTTTAGTTGCCATTGAGGAAATTGATCCGCTACTGGCACAGCAATTTTCCGGTAAGTCTGTAGCGCCGTATAAAAAGTTTGAGCAAGCGAATCTGCTTCAATCATTAAAACAGGCGGTTAAGCAAAAACAACTGCATTTAGTAACGATTGTGAAACAACAAGGAAAAATAAAATCAGTACGCAAATTTGAGGTACATGAGGATATTGTCTTTTTGCAACAGAAACTAGATGAACTCTCCAATCGGGCAAGAAAGCAAAAACAAGCAATTGAGTGGCTTATGCCGTATGCAGGGAAACGCCTTATTCCACAGCAGCTTGTAGAGGAAGCAAGTATATCTGCATCGGTTCAAAAAGCACTAGTAGATTTAGGTGTAGCAAAATTCGTAGAAGAAGAGCAGTATCGAGATCCCTTTGCTCATGGAGTAGAGTCAACAACTGCGCTGCAAATGACAGATGAACAATCAGTGGCACTGAATGTCATTGTAGAAGCGATGGATGCAAGACAGCCGACAACCTTTTTATTACATGGTGTAACAGGTAGCGGGAAAACAGAAGTCTATTTACAAGCTATTCAAAATGCGTTGAATGAAGGAAAAGAGTCGGTTGTTCTCGTTCCTGAAATTTCATTAACACCGATGATGACGGAGCGTTTTAGAGCTCGTTTTGGTGAATTGGTTGCAGTTATGCATAGTGGCTTGTCACAAGGTGAAAAATATGATGAATGGCGAAAAATACAACGTGGTGAGGTAAAAGTAGTGGTTGGTGCAAGGTCGGCTATTTTTGCACCATTTACCAATGTTGGCTTAATTATTTTAGACGAAGAGCATGAATCCACTTATAAACAGGAGGATACGCCACGCTATCATGCACGAGATGTTGCGATATGGCGTGGACAATATTATAATTGCCCAGTTATATTGGGCAGTGCGACTCCTTCATTAGAAAGTTTTGCACGTGCTCAAAAAGGAGTTTACCAACTCCTACAATTAAAACAACGGGCCAAAAATCAGCAATTACCAGAAGTGAAAGTTGTCGATATGCGAGATGAACTTCATAAAGGAAATCGTTCGATGTTCTCGATTGATTTAGCAGAGGCCATAAAAGTAAGACTTGAACGAAAAGAACAAATGGTATTATTTTTAAATCGCCGAGGCTTTTCTTCTTTTGTGCTCTGTCGGGATTGTGGGACAGTTGTTCAATGCCAAAACTGTGATATCTCATTGACGTATCACCGAAGCTCTGAGAAACTTAAATGTCATTATTGTGGATATGAGGAAAGTGTGCCAACTGAATGCCCAGAATGTAAGAGTGACCATATTCGTTTCTTTGGAACGGGAACACAAAAAATCGAGAGTGAAATTTACAAAGTATTCCCTGAAGCACGTGTCATTCGTATGGATGTGGACACGACACGTCAAAAAGGTGCACATGAAAGATTATTAGATGATTTTGGTGCAGGGAAAGCCGATATTTTACTAGGGACGCAAATGATTGCCAAAGGGCTAGATTTCCCGAATATTACATTGGTAGGGGTAATGAGTGCAGATACATCACTAAATTTACCGGATTTTAGAGCGGCAGAAAAAACGTATCAATTGCTTACACAAGTGAGTGGACGTGCGGGGCGTCATGAGTTACCAGGTGAAGTGATTATTCAAACGTATACACCCGAGCATTATGCAATTGAGCTTGCTCAAGCACAAATATTCGAACCTTTTTATGACCAAGAGATGAAATTACGCAGACGCTTCTCTTATCCACCGTATTATTTTGTTGTACTCATCCAAATAAGTCATGAAGATGTCATGCTTGCAGCAGAGTATGCCGCATTAGCTAGCAACTATGTAAAACAAAATTTATCGAACACGATTCAGCTTATTGGACCGACTGCGGCATCAATAAGTCGTATCCAAAATAGATATCGTTACCAATGTTTGATAAAATATAAAAGAGAACCTCAATTAAATGATGTTTTGAAACAATTAATAAAGATATATCGTACGGATTGGATTAAGAAGGGTGTACAAATGACAGTTGATTTGGATCCATCTTCCATTTAGTACTGGAAAAGAGGAAATAATGGTACTTTTAAAAATCGTAGAAAACCCAGCACAAGTATTATCATCAGCAGCAGCTGATGTGAAGAAATTTGACGCCGAATTAGCCACATTATTAGATAATATGTACGAAACAATGGTGGAATCAGATGGCGTTGGTATTGCAGCACCACAAGTAAACAAAGGTATTCGTGCGGCTGTATTAGAGCTAGGTGAAGAACGTGAGGTTCTTGAAATTATTAACCCAGTTATTACAGAATACTCAGTGGATACAAATGTAGATATCGAAGGCTGCCTAAGCTTCCCAGGTCTATTTGGAGAGGTAGAGCGTTCGAACGGTGTGCGTGTAGAGGCACAGGATCGTGACGGCAATTTATTTGAAATTGAAGCATTTGATTACGATGCACGTGTATTACAACATGAAATTGACCACTTAAATGGGGTTTTATTCGATTCTAAAATGGTACGTATTGTAACAGAAGAGGAATTAGCTGAAATGTACGCTGAGGAGGAAGAGGTATAATGACATCCATCGTCTTTATGGGTACACCCCAATTTTCAGTACCTGTACTTCAAATGCTACATGCAGAAGGATATGATATTAAAGCAGTTGTGACGCAGCCAGATCGTCCAGTAGGGCGTAAACGTGTGTTAACACCACCTCCTGTTAAAGCAGCAGCTGTAGAATTAGGGTTACCTGTTATTCAACCTGAAAAACTACGTGGTTCAGAAGAGTTACAAGAAATCATTGCCTTACAGGCGGATATTGTTGTAACAGCAGCATTCGGCCAAATATTACCGAAGGAATTATTAGATGCTCCAAAATATGGCTGTATCAATGTTCATGCTTCTTTATTACCTAAATATCGTGGAGGTGCACCAATTCACCAAGCTGTCATGGATGGCGAAGCAGAAACAGGTGTAACAATTATGTATATGGCGGTTAAATTAGATGCAGGTGATATTATTTCACAAAAAGCAATGGCTATCGAAGACCATCATACAACTGGTCAATTATTCGATGAATTAAGCATAGTCGGACGTGATTTATTAAAAGAAACATTACCGAAGATTATTGCTGGAACGAATGAACGTATTGTACAAGATGAAAGTAAGGTTACCTTTGCTTCAAATATTTCACGCGAACAAGAGCGTATTGATTGGACAAAATCAGCACGTCAGATTTTCAATCAAATCCGCGGTTTAAATTCATGGCCTGTTGCCTATACAAAACTAGGCGAAGAAACAGTGAAAATTTGGGCGAGTCGTGTGTCAGATGAAACAACTACAGCAGTACCTGGTACTGTAATCGCAAGGTCTAAAAAATTCTTCACAGTAGCAACTGGCGAAGGTCAAGCAATCGACATTTTAGAGCTACAACCAGCAGGTAAAAAAGCGATGCCAGCAGTGAACTACCTTAATGGCGTAGGTTCGAAATTAGAGATTGGAGATACTTTTGAATGAGTAAAATTAAAACTGAGAAAAAACGTGAAAGACAGCAGGCACATTTAGACCGTAAAAATAATAAAAAGAAAACACCAGCATGGGATGGGAATGTACGTGATGCTGCGTTAACAATTTTATTATCTGTTGACCAAAATCAAGCGTATAGTAACTTACTATTACACCAAACAATTGAAAAATATAAAATCGATGCGAAGGACCGTGGGCTTTTAACAGAAATCACTTATGGTACACTTCAATATAAAATGACACTAGACTACTATCTTGAACCGTATGTTCGTGGTAAACTAGATGATTGGGTTAGATGGTTATTAAGACTGTCACTTTATCAAATCGTATTCTTAACAAAAATTCCAGATCACGCAGCTGTAAATGAAGCTGTTGAAATCGCAAAACATAGAGCGCGTCATAAAGGTGTTAGCTCAACGGTAAATGGAATTTTACGTTCGATTTTACGTGATGGTATTCGCCCAACAGAAAAAATTGAAGATGAAGCAATCCGTCTTTCAATCGAAACAAGTCACCCAGAATGGCTTGTTCGTCGTTATATTGCATCATTTGGCTTTGATAAAACGTCAGATATGTTAATTGAAAATAACTTACCTCCAAAACAAACGGTTCGTGTAAATACTTCAAAAGTGACACCACGCGAAGGTTTAGAGAAGTTATGGGAAGAAAAATATGCAGTAGAAGCAAGTGAAAATCTTCCAGAATGTCTTCATATTATTGAAGGACAAGTGGCACGTTCACAAGCATTCAAAGATGGTATCGTAACAATTCAAGATGAGAGTTCAATGATTCCTGCAAATGCTTTAGAAGTTGAACCAGGTATGCGCGTATTAGATATGTGTGCAGCACCAGGTGGTAAAACAACGCATATTGCTGAAAAAATGAACAATGAAGGCGAATTAATTGCGACAGATTTACACGCACACAAAATTAAATTAATTGAACAAAATAGTGAGCGTTTAGGTTTAGATATCATCAAAGCGGAAGTATTAGATGGACGTAAAGCACCTGAAAAATTCGAGGCACAGTCATTCGACCGCATTTTAGTGGATGCACCTTGTAGTGGATTAGGCGTTATTCGTAGAAAACCCGATATTAAATACACGAAAAAAGAGTCTGATTTTGCCGCATTATACAAAATTCAACTGGATTTACTAGAAGCTGCTTACAATTTATTAAAAGTTGGAGGCAAAATAGTTTACAGTACGTGTACAATTGATAAAATGGAGAATACCGATACAGTCGAGGCATTTTTAGCGAAGCATGCTGATATGCAACTTGCGCCGGTAGCATCTGTTCCAAATGTATTAGGGCAATTACAAACAACAGGTATGCAACAAGTATTCCCACAAGACCTAAACAGTGACGGTTTCTTCGTTGCTTCATTAGTGAAAAAGGGATAGTCACAATAAATTAAGTGCTGAAACGGCAGCGTGCATACTATGTATGTTGCCATTAAGCCAAAAGAGGTAGGGATTCCAAAGTGGAACAAGAAAGTTTAAAACCAATAGCACCAGTAACAGAAGGTAAACGTGTCAAAAAAGAAAAACCAGTATTACGCGAGTCAATTTATTCATTATTACCAGAGCAATTAGAACAATGGTTAAAAGATAATGGAGAGAAAGCTTTCCGCGCAAAACAAATCTACGATTGGTTATATGTGAAACGTGTAGGAACATTCGAAGACATGTCAAATCTATCTAAAGGTTTACGCGATAAACTGGCAGCTGCATTTGAATTAAGTACGTTAGAAGTACTTGTCAAACAAGAGTCTAAAGATGGTACAATCAAGTTTTTATTCCAATTACAAGATGGTTATTCAATTGAAACTGTACTAATGCGCCATAACTACGGAAACTCAATTTGTGTAACAACACAAGTAGGTTGTCGTATTGGCTGTACTTTCTGTGCATCAACATTAGGTGGGTTAAAACGTCACTTACTTGCTGGTGAAATCATTGAACAGGTTGTCAATGTTCAACGTCAATTAGATGCAACGGAAGAACGTGTATCAAGTGTTGTTATTATGGGTATCGGTGAACCATTCGATAACTATGATGCAATGATGCAATTCTTAAAAGTAATTAATCATAAAGATTCGTTAAATATTGGTGCTCGTCACATCACTGTTTCAACATCAGGTATCGTACCAAAAATCTACGAATTCGCAGATGAAGGTATGCAAATTAACTTCGCTGTATCATTACATGCACCAAACCAAGAGGCACGTCAAAAACTAATGCCGATTGCAAAAGCATATAAATTACCAGCATTAATTGAAGCAGTTAAATACTACACTGAAAAAACTGGACGTCGTGTAAGCTTTGAATACGGTTTAATGTCAGGTCAAAATGACTCAGTGGATATTGCAAATGAATTAGCTGATTTAATTAAAGATGTTAAATGCCATGTTAACTTAATTCCAATTAACTATGTTCCAGAGCGCGATTATGTTCGTACATCACGTAACAGCATATTCTTGTTTGAAAAAACCTTAAAAGAGCGTGGAATCAATGTAACAATCCGTCGTGAACAAGGTTCAGATATTGCTGCTGCATGTGGTCAATTACGAGCACAAGAACGTACTGAAGAAACTGCACACTAGACGAGGTGAGGTTGTGAGATATACCGTTGAAAGTGATATCGGACAAAGAAGGTCAGTCAATGAAGATCGAGCAACTGTAGTTTCCCATAGCAATCCTTCCATCCATTTAGCCATCGTAGCCGATGGCATGGGTGGTCATAATGCTGGGGACGTTGCAAGCACATTAGCTGTTGAAGGATTCCAACAGCGTTTTTTATTGGCAAATGAAGTTGAATTTAAAACCCCTGAAAAACGGCAAGATTGGCTATCAGAAACAGTTGTAGAATTAAATCGTTATATTTTTGAATATTCGTTAACTCATGAAAATTGTACAGGTATGGGGACGACGCTAATTGCTGCGATAATCGTAGGAAATGAAGCGTCTATTTGTCATGTAGGTGACAGTCGTGCATACCATATGGATACAAAACAAATACAAATGATTACAAGAGATCACTCCTATGTCAATGTACTCGTTGATAACGGAGAAATAAGTGAAGAAGAAGCACAAACTCATCCGAAGAAAAATTACATTATTAAATCTTTAGGTACAGAAGAAACCATTGAACCTGATTTTTATCAATATACTTTTTTGTCGGAGGAGTTTTTTTTAATTTGTTCCGATGGTTTGAGTAATAAAATAAACGAACATGAATTACATACAATCGTTACCTCTCCGCAATCTATAGTAGAAAAAGGGAAAATATTGGTGCAGCTGGCGAATGATCGAGGTGGAGAAGATAATATCACCGTCATTATAGCTCAGCCTCTCGAAACTGGAGGTGTGAAAGTTGCTGATAGGTAAAAGAATTAGTAAAAGATATAAAATTCTTGAAGTCATTGGTGGAGGTGGCATGTCAAATGTGTACTTAGCACATGACATGATTTTAAACCGCGACGTAGCTATTAAAATTTTGCACTATAATTTTAATAATGAGGAAGAGGCGCATAGAAGGTTTCAACGGGAGGCGCTTTCAGCAACAAGTTTAAATCACCCGAATATCGTGAGTATTTATGATGTTGGTGAAGATGAAGGTATGCACTATCTCGTAATGGAATATGTTAAAGGGATGACCTTAAAACAATATATTACAGAATTCGCTCCTCTGGCACCGAAGAAATGTGTAGAAATTATGAAACAGCTAACTTCTGCGATTGCAACGGCACATGAAAATCAAATTATCCATCGAGATATTAAACCACAAAATATATTGATGGATGAAGAAGGTAATGTGAAAGTAACTGATTTTGGTATCGCAATGGCTTTAACAGCCACGTCTTTTACAAAGACGAACTCGGTTTTAGGAACGGTTCATTATTTATCACCTGAGCAAGCGCGTGGTGGAATGACGACGAAAAAGTCAGATATTTACTCACTAGGTATCGTTTTATATGAGTTGCTAACAGGTGAGTTACCTTTCTCAGGTGAATCTGCCGTATCAATTGCATTGAAGCATCTGCAAGCTGAAACACCTTCCGTACGTGCGATTGTACCAACCATTCCTCAAAGTTTAGAAAATGTCGTATTACGGGCAACTTCAAAAGATGCCCGTCATCGTTACCATACAGTTGAAAAAATGTATGAGGATTTAGAAACGGTCCTATCAGATGACAGAGCCTATGAAGCTAAATTTGTTATTCCAGAAGATCATGACGCAACAAAAGCCATGCCAGTTATTAAAAGTACATCTATTCCTGATGAAGATGATCAAGATAAAACAATGGTCATTAAACCAAAGAATGAAACGAAAAGTAATACAAAGCAAAAAAAGAAAAAGAAACGTAAAGTATTATGGACAATTCTAAGTATCCTAATGATTTTACTAATTGCTGGTGTTGTTTTATTCCTTAATCCGGAAATTATTTCTGGCAAAAAAATAAAAGTTCCAGATGTGGCAAATACAACTCTTGATGAAGCAATTAATCAATTGCAAACTGCTGGATTCACAATCGGTACGCAAAAGATTAGACATTCAGATGATATAAAAGAGGGTATTGTTATAGGAACAAACCCTGCAGCAGGCACTGAGCGTCTGAAAGAAACCCCTATTGATCTTATTGTAAGTTCGGGTAAAGAGACCTCTAAAATGGATGACTATGTAGGGAAAGACATTGATAAAGCAAAAAATTTACTAAATAAACGTGGCTTTAAAAAAATAACGGTGAAAAAAGTATATTCAGACAAAACAATTGATTCCATTGTTAAACAGACTCCAGCATCCGGTAAAGAGATTGTCCCAAGTGAAACAAATGTCGTTTTGAATGTTAGCCAAGGTGAACGTCAAAATATCTTATCAAATCTAATCGGGTTTGATGAAAACGCATTGAAAACTTATGCGAATTCCTCTGGATTTAATATTAAAATTGTCGATGAAGAATATTCGGATGAAATTTCTGCTGGAAAAGTAGTTTCACAAAGTGTCGAAGCAGGCACAACTTTAAAAGTAGGTTCGATGATTAATGTTGTATTATCAAAAGGACCGCAGAAAAAAGAAGTAAGAACAGTAACGAAAACATTGCAGTTGGATTTTAATTTAACAGAAGAAGAATTAGCTGAAAAAAATTATCAAACAGTTAAAATTTTCATCCAAGATAAATCACATGCAATTGAAGAGATACACCAAGAATTTAGAATCTATTCAGATACTAAAAAACCGATTAATTTAGTTATCGAAGAAGATACAGAAGCTGCATTCAAAGTATTAATCGATGATGAAGTAATCTACAACGAAAAAATTTCTTTTAATGATTTATAAAGATTTGAGGAGGCAGTTTATGGCGAATAGCCAAATTAGAAAAGCTTTAAGTGGTTTTTACTATGTATATGATGAAGGTACGGTTATCCAAACAAGAGGAAGAGGAGTATTTCGTAACCGCGGAATAAACCCGCTTGTAGGTGATTTCGTAGAGTACGTAGTCGAAGGAGACAATGATGGGACTTTAACGAAAGTATTACCTAGAAAAAATGAGCTGGTACGTCCACCAATAGCAAATGTGGATCAAGCGCTACTTGTGTTTTCTGTTAAAGAACCGAACTTCAATACGATTTTATTGGACCGTTTCTTAGTTGTTTTAGAATCCTTCCGTATTCAACCAGTCATTTGTTTAACAAAAATTGATTTATTGAATGAAGAAGAACATGAGAAAATCACAGAATATCGCAAGCAATATGAGGAAATCGGGTATAAAATTGTGGAAACCTATATTGATGACCCAGATTTATTGATGAAAATTCAACCTTTGCTTATGGGTAAAACCACAGTGTTAGCAGGTCAATCAGGTGTTGGTAAATCAACACTTTTAAATACATTGATGCCTGAATTAGACCTGAAAACAGGGGTTATATCAAATGCACTTGGCCGAGGAAAGCATACAACTCGCCATGTGGAATTAATTGAAGTTGCAGGTGGCTTAGTTGCTGATACACCTGGATTCAGTTCATTTGAATTTGATACAATTGAAAAAGAAGAGCTAACGGGTTGCTTCCCTGAAATTCAACGAGCTTCAGAAAATTGTAAGTTCCGCGGATGTTTACATGTAAAAGAACCTAAATGTGAAGTGAAAAATTTAGTGGAGCAACATGTAATTCAAGCCTATCGTTACAAAGACTATTTGCAGTTTTTACAAGAAATTATTGATAGAAAGCCGAGGTATTAATGATGATAAAAATTGCCCCATCTATTTTAGCCGCAGATTTTGCTAAACTTGGAGAAGAAGTAAAAGAAGTTGAAAATGCTGGTGCTCATTTAATTCATGTGGACGTGATGGATGGTCATTTCGTACCGAATATTTCTTTTGGTGCACTAGTAATGGATGCAATTAAACCATACACAAGTTTACCTTTAGATGTGCATTTAATGATTGAAAATCCGGATGATTATATTGAGCAATTTGCTAAAGCAGGTGCAGAATATATTACAGTACATGTAGAAGCGTGTCGCCACCTGCACCGTACGATTCAATTAATACGTTCATTTGGTGTAAAGGCTGGTGTAGTGCTTAATCCACATACATCAATTGAATCTATTAAACATGTACTTGAGGACATTGATATGGTGCTATTAATGACGGTTAATCCAGGTTTTGGTGGACAAAAATTCATCGAATCAGTTGTACCAAAAATTGCCGAATTATCATATGTTATTCAACAAAAGAATTTAAATATCGACATTGAAATTGATGGTGGTATTACTGCAGAAACAATTGTGCCTTGTGCTGAAGCGGGTGCAACAATCTTTGTCGCTGGTTCTGCTATTTTTGGTAAAGAGGATCGTCAGGCTGCATTACAAGCGATTCTAAAAGCAGGGGAAGATGCTGTAAAATGACCACAGCTATTGTTGTAGCAGGTGGGCCAGAAGAGGAAATCGTTTTAAACGATTTCCTCTTTGCACATGATGATTTACTTTATATAGGAGCAGACCATGGTGCAATTAGCTTACTGAATCTTGAAATCACACCACATGCAGCAGTGGGAGATTTTGATTCACTAACAAAAGAAGAGTGGACACGCATTCAAGCGTGTGTAAAAGACGTTACTGGCTTTCAGGCAGAGAAAGATGAAACAGATACCGAACTAGCCATTTTAAAGGCGTTAGAAGCCCGTCCAGATCGTATTTATATCACAGGTGTTACAGGTGGTAGATTAGATCATTATGAGTCTAATTTACATACGGTTTACCGTTTACAAAAAAAATTCCCTCAAATTCCCATGTATATTATGAATCCGACGAATTGCATTCAATTCCTTTTTGAGGGGACACATCGAATAAAAAAAGAGCCATTTTATAAATACCTATCTTTTTACCCATTTAGAGGGAATGTAGAAAATATGACCCTAGATGGTGTGAAGTATGAAACGAAAGATGTAACCATCGAAGTAGGCTCTGGTCGTTTTACAAGTAATGAAATTACTTCAGATAGTGCAACTGCTTCATTTACTAAAGGTTGTTGTTTAATGATTCGAAGTAAAGATTAGCTAGCAGAGGAAAGAAAATTTTAACTGGTAAATTTTAAAAAAGTGGGGGTCACTTCATACAGGTGATTCCTACTTTTTTTATAAAAAAAATATAGAATGGAGTGCTTTCTAATGACATTAGTATGTGATTGTAAGGAAATAAAACAGTTAAAAATAGAGGCGGATATGGGAGCAGATCCGATTTGGTGTGCGACTTGCCATTATAATTTTGATTTAGAGGACATTGACCTTTCAGGTTCATTGAAGAAAGATTTATTTAGTTGGGTAAATGATTATGCAAGCTGGGTAGATTGGACAACTGAAACGTTAATTGAGGGACAAGAGAAAATAGAAATGCTTCATAATGAGCGTGGTGAAGTATTAACTAAACTTGTGCAGCAAGCGTTAGATGGACAATATAAAGTTTTATTTTCTCCATCTGAGATGTACTAAAAATAGAATGAAATCAACTGAAGCTGAAAATTCAGTCTTTGCGTTTAAACGCAAAGAATTAGTTGAAGCGAGGCCCGCGGAAAGCATCGAGCAGAAGTGGCATTATTTGAAAACCCCAACAAATATTATAGAACCTAAAAAAGCCCGAAACCTTGTAAGATTCGGGCTTTAATTATAGACATGAACAAATTAGTGCTCATTTGTTAGTTTAGTAAATGTATCGGTAGTAATAATTGTATTCAACGTATTGACTACATTATTTAATTGTATAGATACAGCTTCTAAATCATGCATGTTTTCAATTTGTAGATGTGAGGCTTGAAGGGAATCTTCCGATTTCTCAAGTAATATTTCATTGGAATCCAATACGGATTTAAATGTTTCATTTACCGTTTTCACCGTTTGTACGACTGAATTGATAATTTGAGAAATATGGGTTGTTTCATTCTCCATATGGATGGAGCTATCAACAATTGCCGTAAAAGTTTGTTTTGTATTTTCAACAATTCGTTTCCCTTTAGACACTTCATCCACACTGTTTCTCATGCTTGTTTGAATTTCTTCAACTTTAGCATACATAGAAGCGATTAATTCCATAATATGCGCTGTGGAAACTCTTGAATTTAGTGCTAAAGCTTGTACTTCATTGGCTACAACGCTAAAGCCTTTACCATGTTCTCCAGCGCGAGCAGCTTCAATAGAGGCGTTTAAAGCTAATAATTTGGTCTGATCAGAAATTTGTTCAATTTCAACAACGCGATTAGAAATATCTTTTGAATCCTCATGTAATTGCTCAACTAAATCTGCTAAGCCTTCTAGAGAGGTTTCTACTAGATGATTATGGCTTTCAATTGTTTTTATAGAATCTGAGCCATTTTCAGCAACTTGTGAAGCTTTAGAGGCTTGAACGGCTATTTCATTCGTAATTGTTTGAATATCTATAATTTGTTGCTCAAGTTCCATGCCACTAGCGCTTGTTTCTTTAACAAGTGTAGAGGTTGTATCCAGTGTCGTTTTAGTTGCGTGAACCGCTTCTTGAATAGCTGAACTTGAGTGGAATCCCTCTGCTGTTTCATTTGTTAAATCATCTGAACTTGTCTTAACAGCATGGCTAATTATTTGAATCTCTTGCAATAACGACGCTATTTTTGCATCACTTGTCGCTTTTAATTTTTCATGTTCATTTGCTGAATTCTGCATGCTTTGAGTAATTAGAATACCAGCCACCGTAATAAGAAGTAAGAAAAAAGCATGAATCATTAATAAAGAGAAGCTGTAATCTTCTGAACCACATAATAAATTAGGAAATGCAAAGAATCCAATTAAATGATGTGCTGTGAATACTAAACCAGAAGTAACTAGTAAAGATTTCTGGTGGAACATAGTGATTAAGGCCATGACGACAAAAATTGAAAAATGATATTCTACTAAGCCATCACCTGCTGCAATGATAGAAATACTAGATAAAGTTAGCGTTAATGTAATTAACCAGGGTATTTTTCGATCTGAAGGTTTATTTATAAAGCGTGTCCAACTAGCGATATTTAAAATAAGTAATAAACAGAGTAAAAGAGCAATAATCGTATTTGTATTATTTGAAGAAATTTGACTATTTTCTAACAAAACTTGTTGCTCTAAAAACCCAAAGTTTTTGTGTAAAAAAAATATAATAAATGCGCTTATACTTAGAACTGAAGCAAAGAATAATAA
>JAGHSJ010000224.1 GCA_018065935.1 Candidatus Kurthia equi | reverse complement strand
TTTGCAATTGCTGAAATAAATAGGTGCGAAATGCGACAAATACAATGCCTTTCATACAGACAAAGAGGCTGGGACAACATCTCATTTCCTTTTTTAGAGTTCGCAACGAAAAACCGGAACCGCCCAACAGCGCGATTCCGGTTTTTCTTATGCTCATATGAGATCGTGTTTTTACATGTATGTCCCATGCTCTTTTTTGTTTACTTTAGTCGATTATTTCTTTCGTCGGTGCGGGCCTCGCTCTAAGAAAGGGAATCAGCTAGTAGAGAGATAGCTATTAGTATTCCATCATTGAGCGGATATGATATGCAAATAAACGGTTGAATTCTAATAGAAGCGCGTCATAAGAGCCATCAACTAGTGTACGAGAAGAAGATGAGCCATAGTTTACACCGGATTCAACCGCATATAAAAGGGCTTTTGAAATTTCTTTTTTAGGAATTTTTTTCACCTGAGCTGGTGTATAGTCTTTGTATTTCCAAAACGCATCATTCAATTCAGTAAAGCCCTCTATTTTTTCAAGTTTAGCTGGAAGTCCTGTGAATGATTCCGTTACTGAAAATTCCCCGATTTTTTTCACTTGTACACCAGAAATACTTAGTTGATAGCTGCCAGTGCGTGTTGTATTGTCGAGTGTGATAAAGAGACGTTTGTCTTTTATTTTCACATCTGAAACTGTCGCGCCTCCAGTAATCGTCGTTTTAATAGTGTCGATGGAAATCGAATTTGGTGCGCTTTCAAAATTATATGTGTAGATAATTTGTGAACCGTCAGCTTTATAGATGAATCCTTCATAATCATATTTTGAATACTTACCGTAATCCATCACCATCCCCTCATCATAAAGAACGGATTGATAAAAACCTGTATAGCGTTTGCCTTCTTTATAAAGAATTGGATCACCAAATTCATCATTTTTTGTTTGGTAACCAACTGCTGGCTTTTGTCCTTTGTAAAGAACATCTTTATAAAGGAATTTTGTAGAAGCATTCACTTTTTTACCTTTTTTGTAGAAGGTATTTTTATATTTCACTACATTTGATGAGATTTTACCGTTTACATACAATATGTTTTTGTAAAGAATGATCCCTTTGGCAAGCTTGCCTTTTTTGTACAATTTATTTTTGTAAACAATGGTACTTGTTGCAACTTTACCTGTTTTGGCATGAATTAATTGTCCTTTTTTTACAGAATAAGCCGTTTTTGCAGAAGCCTCTGTAGCGACTACAGCCGATACACTACTAACTGTAACCGTAGCTGCAAGCACATAAGGTAATACTTTTTTCATATAAAAAATCCTCCTAAAGTAAAATCTATAGGTTTAAAAAACCGATTTAATTTTAACTCTATAAGTATAAATAATCTATTAATTGGAATAAAATGATAAATATAAAGAGTAGCACAGCATATTTATTACTAAATACGTGTGAATTTTCAAATGAATGTATCGCTACCATTTCTTTTAGATGAAAAGAAGCAAAAGCTGAAATTTGTAGAGAAGTGAACAATAAACGGATAGAAATAGGAGAAGAGAAAGGGAAAGAAGTTGATTTGAAAAGGGTGTGACAAAACTTTTTTCTCAAATGATAATTTTTGCCCAGTAATGACAAAGCTTTTCCTTTAGAATAAGAGTAACAGCTGTGAAATGCTAAAAAGCGTTGGTTGTCAATAAGAAGTTTGGGGGAAAAATAAATGACAGAAATGAAACAAGAAGTATATAGGACGGAGCCGGTACAATACAATACTGTACCGGCGGGAAGCAAAGAGAACATAAGAAAAATCACGTTATTCGCAGGCGCTATTTGGGCAGCTTTAGGCATTTGCTTATTGCTATACATGCAAGATAGTTTTTCAAAAGAAAATCTATGTTTTGGACATACGATTCAATTATATAATGCCTGTGATATCAATAATCTAGTAATGGGAAAATCCATACAAGGACTATTATTTGTGGGGACATTCATCTATCCCATTTATAAAATACCTAGTGGGGTATTCCATTTTAAAATAGGCGAACTGTATCGCTATACATATGAAATAAAGAGGAAAACAATAAAGCCAGCAACTCAAGCGCTAGCGATTTTCGAAGTTATTAGCGCTTTACTCTTTATCATCACTTATTTTTATATTTTATAAATTAGAGGTCGCATAGTTATGAAAACCATCCTATTTTGCCAAAAAATCCACCATAAAAACTAAATCTTATTATAAATGTCGAATAGTTAGTATACCGTATTTGGCTCTAACCGCTAAAATAAGTAAAGACTGTTTTACCTCCTTTTTATTCGTTTAACAGGGGAATAACGGGGATATTTAAAGGAAGAAAGGTAGATTGCATAAATGAAAAAAATAGTAGTAGCTTTACTGGTGGTTATTTTACTTTGTAGTGTATCTCTACAAGAAGTGGATGCAAAAGCACCGACTACATCGGTGAAAAAGTACAAAAACAATAAGAATTTCACGTATGTGGAGATTAAAGGCGCGAAGTACAAAAAAATAAATGCCAAAATGCTAGCCTATACGAAGGCAGAATACAAGTATCAAAAAGTATTGAAGAAATTATTGGCTAAAGATTTAAAAGCTGGATGGGCACAAAAAGGCATGGTATATTCTTCAGTAATTAGCTGTAAACCAAAGTATAAAACAACTAAAAAAGTCAGTGTGCTATGTGAAACGTATACGTACGGAGGCGGTGCACATGGAGAGTATAAATACAAAACATTCAATGCTCTAAATGGCAAAGAAGTAAATTTAAAGGGTGCATTTAGTTCAACTGCGAATTATAAGAATGGGCTGAGTGGGGCGAAAAAATATATTTTGAATCATCCATCAAACTATCCTTTTGCTTCTTCTTCAACAAAAGTGACAGGACGATCTTTTTATTGGACGTCAAAAGGATTGAAACTCGTTTTTGAACCGTATGAAATTGATTCCTATTCAGGCGGTATGAAAACCGTGCCAGTTGCTAAAAAATATTTAAAATAATGGTTAGTTAATCATTTTTAAAGTGAAAAGAATACACACAAACCATCTCTTTTTGACGAGGAGATGGTTTTTTTATCCTCTCATTATAGGTATTTAAAAATAGTAATAAAGGGTGCATTAGAAAAAGGGCAGGCATTGGATATTTGCCAGTATAACGACATGCTTGATAGCAACTGGAATGATTGGATTAAGTTTTTTTCCGTGTTTGCAACAGATGGCTCATCACAAGAAACATCTACAACTGTTGAAGAGTCCTCAGGGGAACAATCCGAAGAACAAAGCCAAGTCGAAATAGTAGCCCAAGTGGAAGCGCAAAAACAAACTAAGTAATCGGCGAAATAAAGCACAGGGAAAAATACTGTTTTTAGTCATCACAATCGCCTTCTCTCAAATGGTCGCCCACACAATAATAAGCCGAATTGCAAATTTACGATTCGGCTTTTTGTTGTGTGGAAATGAAGCATAATCAACTTTATTCCTATGTATTTACTTTCTAGAATCCTTTCGTAGTAATTTTATTACTATAAAAACAACATTTTACTTCTTTCCAATATTAGTAAGTTAGTTATAAAACGATAAGGGTATACCTTTATATGTAAATGAAACGTTATTAATGAACTAAAAATATGGAATTTTTACTGGAATTCCGTAATATACATCTAACAACTGAGAGGAGTTTTTGTGATGAAAAACAATCGATTTATCAAAAAAACAGCCACACTTATTTTAGGAGCGACACTTATTACTGCGGCCATCCCCTTAGATTATGCAAATGCAGCATCAAAGTATAAACTAAAAAATGGCGCTTTAGTAAAAAGTAAAACAGGCGGAAAAATAACAGGCTATATTGTGTATAAAAATGAATTATATAAAAAAGGGAAAAAATATACAGGTACGTATAAGGGTGCCTATTATGCCAAAGGGAAGAAGAAAGTAACGACAGGACGGTACAATAATGCCTACTATGTCAGTGGCAAGAAAAAAGTGAAAACAGGTCGTTACAATAATGCGTACTATGTGAATGGTGTAAAGAAAGTAACAACGGGACGTTACAATAATGCGTACTATGTCAAAGGTGTAAAAAAGGTAGCGACAGGCACATATAATAATGCGTACTACGTAAAAGGTGTGAAGACAGTATCCAATGGTTTATATAGTGGGAATTATTATAAATTAGGGCGGAAATCTACGGGTGTGTATAATGGGGTCTATTATGAGAATGGCGTTAAAAAGGTTTCAACTGGTCTGTACAAAGGAGCGTACTATGTCAAAGGCGTGAAGAAAGTCACGACAGGATTATATTTAGGCGAGTACTATGTCAAAGGTGTGCCGAATAAAGGCTATGCTGTCTACAAAAAGAAATTATATAATGGGGCCCAATTAAACAAGGGGCAAGTATACTTCGACATGCAGCTGTATCAAGATGAAAATCTCAATAAAGGCTACGCACTTTATAAAAAGAAACTTTATAATGATGATGAATTGAATACAGGGTATGCAGTATTTGAAAAGAAATTGTATTTTGATGAAAATTTGAATAAGGAACTCGTGCTATTTGAGGATTTTCTATATGATGGAGAAAATTTAAGTAAGGGCTTGAAGCTCTTTTCGGATCAGTTGTATGAAAATGGCGAATTAAGCATAGGCTTAAAATTATATAAAGACAATGGACAAGAGCTCTACTACTATGATGGTGATTTGGCAGACGGACTGTATGAAATTGATGACAAGGAAGAGGTTTTTGAAGAAGGTGTGAAGCAGCCAGCAAAAGTGCTAGCTGTAGATGTAATGAGCAGTAAGCAAATCAAAATCACCTTTAACAAATCTATTAAAGAATCGACGCTCTCAGCGAAAACCATCAAAATTCAAGACGCTAGAAATGCGGCAAAATCATATGTTTCAGGTTATAAATTGTCTGCAGATAAAAAATCTGTAACCGTGCTATTTGATAGCGTTTTAGCGGGTGACTATATTATTAAGACAACGGATGGCATTGAAACAATTGCTTCAGAAAAAGTCAATGAAAGTGCTGAAAGTGTAGAAATTGATGATAAACTAGCACCAACATTTATGAAGAAAACACAGGAGGATGCCCGTACCTTCCAATTCCATTTTTCTGAAATACTTGAGGGACCGGGAAAAATTATCGTGAAAAATATTGATGGTCGAGTGATGGCGCTGACAGATTATACAGTAGTCCATGAAGATGAAATTATTCAACTTACTTTTTCTCCGCAAGTGGAAGTGGGGAAAAATATTACCATTGAATTTTCAGAACAAACGGATGAGGCAGGAAATGTATTAGCAAATCCACTCACTCAAACAGTTCAATTAGGCATCAAAAATGGCGTATCACCCGTGGTACGTACGATAACGCCGATTGATGCCAAACATTTTACCATTGAATTTTCCGAGCCCGTTTTAGGATTTGATAAGGATGACCTAACTGTTCAGGGTTCAACTGTTAAATCCATTGTGAAATCAGCCGATTCTACTATATTTACGGTGGAATTAGCGACAGGGGTTACAGGAAATATCGAGATTAAGGTGAGACAAACAGAGACAGTTGAAGCTAAACAAGTAGCTGCCTATACGGATATGGCTGGCGATCCAGGGAAAGCCTATAGTGGATTCACTCATTTCATCACAGATATTATTAGCCCGAAAGTAACAGCAAATGTTACTAGAGACTATCAAAACAATGAGCAGCTTGTCTTTGAAATTGATGAGGATGTCGAGTTGACTTCGAGTACAATTGAACTTCCAGCGATACTTACGCAAGGAAGCAGTGTGCCAATGCCTGGTAAGCTGAGTTTCTCCAAAATAAATGTGATAAAAACACCAGCTTCAAATGGCCAAGTGAACTTTACCATTCCTTTAACGAAGGTGAAATTCATCGCTAGCACAGGAGCTGAAAGTTCACTGTTCAAAGAGGATAAATATACGGTAGATTTACCAGCAGGTCTCTTTAAAGACACTTCTAACAATGTTAATGAGGCCAAAACAGGTTTCATAAAAGATTATATAAGAGGCGATGACCGAGCGACTGCCAAACCTTCGCTACAAAGTAGCAATATCAAAGCTTCTACAACTAAAAATGGTCAATATACGGTGGAATTTGATAATACAGCAGACTTAGATGTAGCAACCTTAGCCAATCCACAAAATTACCGTATTGAGGACCAAGCAGCCAGCGAAGTAGCGGTCATCTCATCTCATAAAGTCATTGTAACGGTTCCGGAAAATTCACTGACAAAAACAGGTGAATACAATTTGGAAATTGATGGTATTCAATCACAGGAACCCTCTAAAGTGAAGATGGAAGCTTATAGGGGGACACTACATTTAACTGAAAATAGAAATCCACTTTATAGTCAGGTGAAAGTGACAGCTACTACTAATCCAGTAGCAGGTGTTTCACCCAAAGTATCCAGTGTAAAAGTAGTGTATGGGATAGTTGAGGTAAAAGATGCTATAGAGGTTGAATATAAAGGCTTTGAAAATGGAACAGTTATCATGCGTTATAATAGTTCAACTAATAAATTTGAGTATACACCGGGGATAAAAACCATTGTTGGTTTATATGTCAAACCTATTGAAGGAAAAGAATATTTTAATGCTCAAACCTATGCTATTACATTAAGTAATGGAAATCCGGGGGAAGGCTTTTCTCCAGGTGAGACAAAAGTACAAATGCAATTAGATGAAGATGTGTTGCCGCCTGTAGGACTCGTCTATAATGTGAGCATTGGAAATAATATTATTGCCAACTTAAATGCAGTTGTTATTAATTACGAAGCTACTACAGGTGTAGTAACCTTTGTCATTAATAAAAAATTAATGCCAGAAGATTTTACCGCTGGTGTACGAATGGTTGCAGAATCGACACCTATTAAAGACCTTGCAGGTAACCCAGTACTCGAGGGGCAAGGAATTGAAATTAAAGGAACAAATTAATGCATCCTTTGAGCAATCCATAAATATAGCTATGCTAGAAAACCACTCGTTTTCTAACAATCAAAAAGGCAAAAATCGCGAAAAATTCATGCGATTTTTGCCTTTTTTCGAGCTTTAAAGAAGGATGCTTTCTCTACCTCTTTCTCATGACTTCCTTCATGTGGCAAGCGCTTTTTTACGCCATCCAGCAAGGGTGGATTTTGGGATTTTCCATACTCTCGCTGTATGACTGAGTGAAGTAAGGGCGACCATTTGGATTGCTAATTTACGATAATGCGCCGTTGTCTGATGTTGGACACCTAGACCCCCATCATCTGTCAAGTATTGCTTGCAGTTTCCACAGCGATAAGTAGTGATGGTCATTTGTATATAAAGCGTGTCATTATGTAGCATGCTGTGCCGAACACGTTTAGGCTGCTTGCGACGAATAGAGTAGCGTCCGCCACAGTTACAATGTGTTCGTTTGGGAAAATCGGCAAATAGCATACCGTCATGTACGTTGATATAACTAGCATTGAAAATTTGAAAAAGTGCATCCATTCGGGAACACCCCCAATGAGTAAGCTAGGTCTATTTGAACGTATAAAAAGATAGCAAATAAGAAATTCAAACAGCTTCTCCTAATCATTGTCCTTCAAAGCGGAAAAATAAGCACATATCATTTATTTATGCGAAAACGGGGGATTTTCATATGTGGAAGCCATATGAAAGAGAGGAAATATGCTCTTTTTCGACCCTCATTTTAAATTTTAAAAACGCCTCTTCGTCAACAGTGGGGGAATTTGCTAAGCTAACAGCAACCTAGGAATAAATGTATTGTCGGCAATAAAGAAAAGAAGGCTGTTATGGAGTTTGAAGCAATGCTACAGCAATTGGAACCAATGATTTCGGCACATCTACGAAAATTACATATTTATAAAGATCACGCGCATTTTCGTCAAGTGGCACGTGGGGCGATTTGGCAGGCGTGGCTCAAATACGATTCACAGCGAGGTGATTTTCCGCCATTTGCTTCACAGACGATTCGCGGGGCATTGTTAGATGAATTAAAAAGTACACATCGCTATGAGGCGCATGTGCATCCGACCGAATCAACCGTCCTACAAGAGCTTAGGGAGCAGGATTATACACCGACTAAAAAGGATGTGCTGACGATTTTACAGGAATACACGTCACAAACGGAATTGGAGTTATTGTCCGCCTATTATTATGAAGGCTACAGTACCGCTGAAATTGCTAAAATAGTGAAAATGACGGTTCCAGCTCTCCAAAAAAGCAGAAGTCGCTTGCTACAAAGGCTACGTAAACAACTGAAAAAATCCGACTTTTATTAAAAGAAAAACAGTAGAGGAGTTGAAACGGACTGACCCCTTCGGGTTAGACAAAACAAAAAAGCATCTTCAAAGAATTCGGGTATAGATACCTATTATTCTTTGGAGGTGTATTTTTTATGGGCACACGTGTAAGTTATCCATATGAAATTAAATTGAAGGCTGTTGAGATGAAACTATCTGGTATGCCAACGAAACAAATTTTAGAGGAATTAAATATTCGAAATAGCACACAAGTTGAAACATGGGTCCGCTGGTATAAAAATGGTGAATTGGAGCGCTTTAAGCAACCCGTAGGCAAGCAATATAGCTTCGGGAAAGGTCCTGATCATCTTTCAGCTATGCAAAAATTAGAGCTTGAGAATCGATTTTTAAAGCAACAGATTGAGGTGTTAAAAAAGTACGAGGAATTGGAAAGGAAGTGGTTGGACACTTAGCGGTTGAGTTAGTCGAACGATTTAAAGGAGTTTTGTCTGTTCAAAGAATCTGTTCTTGT
>JAGHSJ010000314.1 GCA_018065935.1 Candidatus Kurthia equi | reverse complement strand
GCAAGAACGGTAGTTATATGTATAAAATTGTTAAGAAAGAAGTATTTAACACTAAAAAGGTGGAAGAAATTGTGAAATCCTTATATATTTTGCATAAACAAAATCGCATCTCCAATATTTTATTAACCGTAGCTTCAATTATCTTTTTTGCGATTGTTTATTTTGTGATATTACATACAACATATATGAGTAGCCCAGCTGAAGCAGGTAAAACATTGCAGGGGCAAAATTTATATAATGTAAACAACTTAGAAGAATCACCCTCATTAGAAAATTTATATAATTTTAATTCAACCTTACAGAATACTGAACAATTAACCGTATATACAGCGACACCTGTAAAAATTATGATTGACAATTTTTCGGGTGATACCGGATTTGCAAAAACGACTGCTAAAGGAGAAGGAAATTATTCTCCTGTATATGGGATTCAAATAAATCAGGCAGCACAAAAAATAAATGATATAAAAGTAGATTTAGGTCGTTTTTTTAAGAATAAAGAGTTTGAAAATTATGACGGTAATGGTGATTTACCCATTATTTTAGGCAGTAGTTATTTTAATTTATATGATGTGGGAGAAAAGCTGAAAATTAATGTCGCGGGTCAAAAAATAACTGCGAAAGTCATTGGCTTTTTAGAATCGGATCAACAATTAGTAACGGTGGCAATTCCGCAATTATCTGCGACACATCAAGTCGTGATTCCTGCTCAAAGCTATGATAAAATTCCATCCGAATCGAATGAATTCGCTAAAAACTCACTCCAAGCATCAGCTAATTCAATGCTAGTTACGACAGCATCTAAAATTGAAATACGAGATATCATGCTGAATGTATCAAAAGAATCTGGCTTTTGGAATTTCAGTATAGGCAATGCTGGAGGACTGTCTGTTAATGTATACAATACGATGATTAAGGCCAATACGGGCTTAGTAATTGTTTTATTCATCATAGCATTAGTGGGAATTAGCCTACTATTTTTAAATCAGCAACCAAAAAGAAATAAAAGAAATCAGTCATTATTTCGAATTTTAATGAATAGTGGAATGCATCCGAAGCAGATTGAAAAATACATTTTAATCGAATTTCTATGTATTTTAGCTGTTGGTATTATTTTGCCCGCCATTCCATTCTTCATCATCTCTCAAATGACACTAACAGGATTGGCTATTTATATCATACTTAGCGTGGTTGTTAGTGTATTATTCATGAGTGTTATTAGAAGAAAAATAGTTATTGAAGCGGAGCGATTTGATGTCTAAAATCCAATTAAAGAATGCCACCATAGAACCGTATTTTCATAAACTGAATTTGATAGTGGATAAAGGGGCAAGCTTAGCTATTAGCGGGGGAAATCGCTTGGCTCTTTTTAGAACAATAGCTGGATTTATGAAATTGGAATCAGGGAGTTATCAGTTAGAATACCATCGTAATGAAACGAAGAATTTAGAAGAGTTAGCAGCCGTTCGCCAGGAAAAGATGGGGTACGTCGCTAAAAATACCGATTTATTACCAAAGTTGACTGTACTAGAAAATTTAGAACTTCCATATTTTTTTCAAACAGGTGCCAATCAAATTACAGCTTCAAAGCATCAGCGTTTAGAACAATTAAGTCGTTTGATTGGTATTCATAGCTTATTAAATGAAAAGGCATACGGTTTAGATGAATTTGAAGAGAGATGTGTTTCGATTGTTCGTGCATGTATTAATTCGCCTAGTATTTTATTACTTGAAGAATTTACGATGGATTTTAGTGAGCAACAATGTGAAATACTACTAAACTTTTTCAAATTACTGAAAGCAGATGGGGTTACCCTTATTGCAACGACTGAAAACGCAGCAATTAGTGGACTTTTTGAAAGTCGAATAACTGTCTAAAATAGTTTGTAATTCATTTGATTTACGATATATGGGAAAAAGCACCCTTAAATTGGTGTGTTTTTTCTTTTTACAAGAAAAAGAATTCTAAAAATTCAGATATGTGGTATAATCAACCTTATTTCAAGATTAGAAGGGTGATAGATGATGAAATCAAACGGTGTGAAAATATTAGATTGTACTATCAGAGATGGAGGCCTTGTTAACAACTGGGATTTCAGTGTTGATTTTGTTCGTGATACATACGAAGCATTGAATGCAGCCGGTGTAGATTATATGGAAATCGGCTATAAAAATTCACCAAAGCTTGTGGATGCTGATAGTGCAGGTCCATGGAGATTTTGTGAAGATGAATTTATTAAAACAGTTATCCCTGAGAAAAAACTAACAAAATTATCAGCCATCGTTGATATTGGTCGTGTAGATCCCGATGATTTCGTACCTCGTAGCGAAAGTCCAATTGATATGATTCGTGTGGCTTGTTATTTAAAAGATATCGATAAAGCATTAGATTTAATTGAAAGTTTCCATGCATTAGGTTATGAAACAACGGTTAATATTATGGCAGTATCTAATTCGATTAGTTCACATTTAGTTGATGCGTTACAAAAAATCGAAGAAAGCCCAGTAGATGTAGCGTACGTGGTTGACTCATTTGGTAGCTTGTTCAATCGCGATATTGAAGATTTAGTGAAACTATTTAAAGAGCATGCACCCTCAAAACGTTTAGGTATCCATACACATAATAATTTGCAAATGGCATTTGCGAATACTTTATGTGGCATTAACTTAGGCATTGAGTTTCTAGATACATCTGTATTTGGTATGGGGCGAGGTGCAGGTAACTGCCAGACTGAGCTTATACTAGGGCATCTAACAGCTTCTCGTTATGATATGAAGCCAATCCTTAAATTAATAGACGAACGCTTTGTAGCGCTTCGTGAAGAGGTTGAGTGGGGGTATAACACAGCTTACGCTTTAACAGGTTTGTTCAATGAACATCCAAGAAGTGCTATTGCAATGCGTAAGACAGAAGATAAAGACCGTTTTTTCAATTTTTTCAACAAGCTAACAAGCGTAGAAACGCACAGTGATATTCAATAGTTAGATGGAAAAAGATACTCACCAATAGGGTGAGTATTTTTTTATTGAAAATAAAAGCATTAATTTTATTCTTTTTCGGGAATAGAGAAAAAAAGAAAATAAAGGAAGTGTGAAAATGTATGATTGGTTAATGAAGCAGCCAGATAGAACATTTGACTATAGTGATGAAATTAAGGAATTCACAGCAAAACGTTGGAAAAATCCCTATGATTTATCGAGAAAGTATTCTTTATTCACACAATTTATTTGTATGGCAGCTTATGACCAACAGCAAAGTACGGTTCTTTATTTATCTTTATCTACAAAACCGACAAAGAAACTAATAGCAGAAGTACTGCTACATTTTAAAGATGTGAAAATTTTATCCTATGGAGATCAACCATTTCAAATTATGCTTCAAAATATTCGTCCGTCGTCGATTCACAAAATAATCACGAATCCAATGCACCCGATTATTGAAGATTTATTTGGTCGAACACCACGTGTTATCGACGAAGAGTGGTTCCCGATAAGGGGAGATTTTTATGTAAAAAGGGAACAGCTTCAACCCTATAAAAGTGAAAACTTTTCGGTGGTAATAAAGCAATTAAGAAAATATGAATTAACCAGTTTTCATACGAATTTTTTATTGAATGAGCGATATCAAAATTCCTATGCGCTACGTTATTTAGCATATGAAACAACTAATTTTAAAGTGACGATTAATGAAAATAATCATATTATACGCATTAAGTTTGAGTGAAGAGGAATTAGAAGTAACATTTTATCTAATTTTAGACCTACTATCGTATAGATAAGTTATTCAAAACTATATGAAAAATAAAAAGATCAACTTCATCTCCAAACATGTCGCACGTCATATTTGGTAATATAAAAGAAGGTCTTTTTTAATAGAGCTTTTTACGAATATTTTCGGGAATGGCATCTAATTGAACAATTTCTGTTGAGCTAGTGTAATTTCCTTTTGAATAGAGTTTTAAAAAAGTACCTTCGACCACATCATGTGCGGTTTCAAATTGGATAAGCTTTTTTTCTCCTTTTGTATTAATGGCTAGCGTTTCAAATTTAGAGTGGCCATTATCAAGTGGCGTTTCTTCTGCCTTATGTATCACAACATAAAGCACCTCTTTTTTCGTCCACGGCATGTAGCGGTCGCCACCGATTAAATAACCTACACCGAGCATAATGGATAGACCAAGGCAGAAAATAAGTAGTTGTTTAAAAATGATTTTCATGTATTTCCCCTCACTTTAACTATAATGATACGTAGTGTGAGAGAAAATAAAAAAGGGCTGAAAGCGTAGATTCGCCTCAGACCTTAGACTTAGATAGTTTGTAATTCATCGCATACTGTACGAATGGCTTGCTGTTCATCTAATGTATAGAGCACATCAAATTGTGCTGTAAGCTGAATGAACGATTGCTCTAACTCTTCGTAAAGTACGGATTGGGGACAAACTGTACCTTTAATTATAGTTGCTGCTTGCTCTGCCTCAATTTGTGAACAGAAGGCTAGAGCTTCCTCAATATCTGATACAAAACCAGATTGGGCATAAAATCCTGCATCTGTAGAAATGACGAAATAATGCAACGCGTCTTCCACAAGATCACCTTCTTTTCTAAAAAACTGACGCTTCCTAGTCTATTAAAAAAAAACAATATATGCAAACTTTATTTTGCGTGAGTTTTTTTAAGAGGGTAAATAAAACGAATAACGGAGGGATAGAGATGAACTATTCAAAACCTAAAACTTTCTCATTTGCTGGAGGGAAAAGAGCTGTTTTATTACTACATTCTTTTACGGGCTCAACAATTGATATGCGTAAATTAGGAAAGTACTTACATGCAAATGGCTATACAAGCTATTCACCTATGTACACAGGTCATGGCGAGGAAGCGACCATTCTCTTACAATATGGTCCAGAACAATGGTGGGAGGATGTGCGGACAGCCTATGAGCATCTAGAAGACGAGGGATATGAAGAGATTGCCGTTATTGGCTTATCATTAGGTTCTATTTTGGCATTAAAAGTCGCCAACGAATTAAATCCAATAGGCGTCGTAACGATGTCTTTACCAATGGCTAGAGAGGAAGTAACTTTACGCAAACGCGTCATTTATTATGCACGCAATCACCAACAATATGAAGATAAAACAGCAGAACAAAAAGAATGGGAAATCACACAGCTAAAAGAGCATCCTATGCCTGCCATTCCTGAATTTGTACAATTAATAAATGAACAGGTAGCTAAAATCCCAGAAATTTCGGTACCGATTTTTGCAATGTGTGGCGATTTAGACGATCCACTTTACCGTCAAAGTGCTGAAAAAATTGTAGAAACAGTCGGCTCGAGTAAAAAAGAAATGAAAGTATATAAACAAGCAGGACATTTAATGACCTTTGGAACAGATGCCCCTATTATTTTTCAGGATATCTTAACATTTTTAAATGAATTGGAGTGGTCTGATTAATATGAAGTTTTTTGTAAGTTTAGTAATCGTCGTTTCACTGTTTTTAGGAACAACAATGAATCCGCAGGCAGCTACAACTACAACTAAAACTACAGTAAAACTAGATATGCCTTATAAGAGCCAATTGACACCAGTATATGCACCATTCGGGTGTGAAGGGGTGAGTTTGCTAATGGCTTTACATTATAAAGGGTATACAAATATATCAACTAAGAAATTTTTAGATGGCTTACCTAAATCTAAAAACAATCCATTTTTAGGATTTGCTAGTGGAAATCCTTATAAAAATGTAAATGGTGTGTTTCAATCTATTTTTCCAGCGCCATTAACAAAGTACGGAAAAAAATACAGCAAAAAAGTAACGAATGCACAGGGCTACAGTGTAAGTAAATTGAAGTTAGAACTAAAAAAAGGAAATCCAGTAGTCGTTTATGTCACGCTGGATTTTCAATCACCTAAATTAGCCAAATGGCCAATGGGATCTGCAGGTAGAGTGAAAACAGTGGATAATATGCATGTAGTTACTTTAATAGGCTATAACCAAACAGGCTATTATGTAGCAGACCCAAATCGTAAATCGAGTAAAAAAGGAAAGTACTGGGTGAGTAAAACAAAATTTGAAAATGCATATAATAGCCTGAAGTATGCAGTAATTGTTTCATAAACATCATTTTTGATAATAATCCGTACTTTTTTTCGCAAAAAAATAATTAATATAATTGTAG
>JAGHSJ010000120.1 GCA_018065935.1 Candidatus Kurthia equi | reverse complement strand
GCATATTCTTTTTGAAATTCTAATAACTCAGCTTCACTTAAAATATCAAAATCTTGTATAGGAATAAGAATCGCATGTAATAGGAATCCAATTACTATTAAACAAAATGATATAAAACCTATAACGAGAAGTGTAATTTCATTGAACAGATATTGCATACTATCACCTCAACTTTTACTATTTCCTCTATAGACGTTATTTCTTAATAAAAGTTATTCAATATAAAATGGACCCCAACCCTCGTTTAGTAACATATTTTCATCAGTTTATTATAGTAGTTGGATTCAACAATTATAACGATAACCCTTGTTTGATTTCATAAAGATTTTGATATTCATTTACATTTTTGCATTCCTAAGAGAACCCGTAAATTTTAAAAATGGAGTGTTTTTTCTCTAGTTGGTTCCATTTTATTTTAAACAAATAAAAATTCTTTCATTTTGAAATTTTAGCAGTATAATAACGAAGGCAACTTAGGATGACTAACAGAGAACTAGAGGTTTAAAGATGAAGGAAAATATTTATTGGCGAAGTGCTTTCTTTTTGGTAGGCATTGTCGTTCTGTCTCTTGGAATAGCTTTCATTATTAAAGGGGGCAAAATTGGTGTAGGCTCATGGGATGTTTTACATATGGGTTTAGCTGATACATTTGGTTTGACGATTGGTACTTGGTCTATCATTATCGGGCTCATTATTTTAGCAATTGATGGGGTATTCAGAAAACGATTACCTCAAATAGGAACGTATTTAGATATGTTCTTATCCGGGATTTTTATTGATATTTTCAACTTTCTTATTCCAAATCCACATACATTAATGCTGCAAATTATAGCATTTATAGCAGGTGTGTTACTATTCAGCTTTGGTTGTGGGATGTATATGGTTGCGAATTTAGGAATTGGTCCACGCGATACATTAATGCTTCTACTTACTCAAAAGCTTGGTTGGTCGTTTGGTAAGTCACGTACGATCATGGAAGTGACAGTTGCAATATTAGGTGTATTTCTTGGTGGCCCACTAGGTGTAGGGACGGTCATTATGGCGTTTACACTTGGACCGATTATTCAATTTGCGTTCGAAATCAATCAAAAAGTATATAAACGATGTACAGGCAAAGAAAGTCTGTTATTACAATCGAATTAATAAAAATGGGAGGTACAAGTTAATTGTAGCTCCCTTTTCTTTTTATAAAGAGTCCTTAATAGAACCAAATAATTCAGTTTTCACATTGTTATAAGCTTGTTGAATGCATTCAGTGTCAGTAGATTTTTCAATTAATAACCGGGCTACAAACTCTTCTAAATTTTCTGTTGTATAGCCCATCATCGCATTCATACAGTGGGTTTTCATTATTTCCTCGTAAAGCATAGGGTGTCCTTCTTTCTATTGATGTCTGTAAATTTTATATCGCACAAAACCGTCAGAAAGAAGTTTCCTATATTTAAGAAACTTTAATTTTTGGGGTTTCGTACATGATGGCATATGATATGAAATCATCGCCACACCTCCTATCCACGTAGGGTTTGGTTGTACTCGAAAAAGGCAGGTCTCCTGGCTTATTTTCAACGCATTTGACACCTTCCCGCTAATTAGCAGTGGTAATTGTCATTTGCTCCAATTTACAGTTGCGCAGACAGCGACGGATTCGCACCGTACTTCCCTTTTCATTAAGCTTGCGCCTAAACCTTTTTCTATAGAATCATATAGACTCTAAAAACATGATTTGGATTAAGAAATCATGTTTTTACAATCTAGGATGATCGGCGGGTAGCGAGCATCCTTTAATTGATCCAATACTTCAGGACTTACGTATGATGGGATAATCACTAGGTCTGCATTAAAACACCTAATACCAAATAAAAAAGCCTGCATTTTCGGAAATCGAAAATACAGGCATAAAATACATGAAATAAATGTTGTGCATATAAAAAAGCACAAAAAACTTCTACCCGTCCTTCTCCCTCCGAAAAGTCGTTTTAATGTGTACAAGCAGGTTTCCTGGCTTTGGCTTCATTTTACTTCTACACCTTCCCAATTCCTCAGTGGTTTCGTAGTTTCATCTGCCATTACAGTAGCGGGGGCTGCGCTAGACTTTCACTAGCTTCCCTTTTACCTCTTTCATTACAAAGAGCACTCCTACACAAACGATATTAAATTAAGCTTTACTCTAGCATATAAAGTTGAAAAATGACAAGTTATATTAAATGATTTTAAGAAAAATCCGTTATTTATATCGTGTCTTACATAAAGGTAATGAAGAACGTGAAATCCCAGAAATCTTATTTCAGTATTTAGGATTACTGTCCAATGTATTTTTTGATCTATCTTTGGAAAATTCAAAAAGAGGCGATTTTCACATTTGATATACAACATATTTTATAATAAGTGCCAAAACGTATAATGGCACTTAATTTATAATATGTTGTAT
>JAGHSJ010000258.1 GCA_018065935.1 Candidatus Kurthia equi | reverse complement strand
AATTAGAAGTAGTATAAAAGAACCGATTTGTAGTATAATGGAAGGAAGAAATCTTGTATCTATTAAATGAAATTAGGTGATTAGATTTGCAAAGTACACATATTATGGATGCAATTAAAGGAAAACTTTTAGACTTATGGATGGATGTAAATAATAATGATGTGAAGATTTTTGAATATGTAAAATATATTGAAGAAGTCTTTTTGAAACAATTTCAAATGAAATATCTTGAATTTTATTTTATGAAAGAAAATGAATTACATCGTTTATATAAAGAAAAAAATCCAACTGAGCATATTATTTCTATAGATAGTTCAACCACTTTTAGTGGAAATGATGAAGTGCAAGATGATCTTCTTCAAAAAGCGCAGGCATATTGTCCGGAGCTTAATTCTTCATTAATTATTCATAATAATCGTACAATGGTAGGTATTATGTTTTTTAAAACAACGGATCTTTGGGAAACATTTAAAAAAACACCTTATTTAAAAGAAATTCAACTAACCCTATATGAAACAACTGTTTTATCAAAAAACAGATTAAAAGCGATAGAAGAAAGTAAGTTAAATGAAAAACTTCTACGCATGACTGAAGTATTCCACTCTACAATGAATATGGATCATATAATAGAAGAAATTATGAAGGAATTGAAAGTTAGTTTTTCATCTTGTGATTATCAATTGATTTTATCGAATGACCAAGAACAGAACCTCCCTGAAAAAGTGCATGTTTTTGATTATTCGAATGAAAGACAATCCACAATTAAAGCTTTTGTATCGGGCGAATTAACGAGTGAAGAATTGCCTAATACAGGCGAACTGCTTATAAATGCCCCAATCAAAGGAAGACAGGGAACCTATGGAGTTATTCAACTGAAAGTAAAAAAAGGCAGTCATTTTACCGAAAAAAATAAAATGCGCCTGTTATTTTTAGGAGATAGTTCAGGGAAGGCTTTAGAAAATGCAAAATTATATCATCAATCGCATCGTTTAGTAGCAGATTTACAACTGATAAATGAGTCTTCACATCGACTAAATATGAATTTAACACAGCAAGAAATGCTCGTGTATTTGTCCAATTTAGTTACAGAGTCATTTGAGCCAGATGAAATCGCCTTCATCTTTATGGATGATGAAATTCAATTGAAAACTGGAACCTCTCCTTATTTCTTTACAAGTGCATCTGCCGTGTATTTAAATTTTGTAACGCAACATTTTAAAAAATCGAGCGAACCTTTATTTATTGCTGAATTTTCAGAGACAAATGAAGGAGAAGGGGCAGCCTATCACTCACTAATGGCCATACCAATTATTATTCGAGAAACGGTTTATGGCTATGCATTAGTTTTACATGAAAAACCCTATTACTTCTCGTTTGATAGCTATAAATTATTACAATCTATCATTCGTCATTCCTCATTGGCTATTTCGAACGTTGTTTTAAGAGAGCAGTTACAAGAGTTAGTTGATCGCGATCATTTAACAAAGCTTTATGCGCGAAATTATTTAGATAATTATGCTGAAATTTCAGTAACAAGAGATAATGGTGGAATTTTCGTATTGTTCGATATTGATGATTTTAAAAAGGTAAATGATAATTACGGGCATCAAGAGGGTGATCGAGTGCTTGAAACAGTTGCACAAATTATTTCAAGTGAAGTACGTATGAAGGGAATATGTGCTAGATGGGGTGGAGAGGAAATGGCTGTTTATTTCCCTAATGAAACACTAGAAGTGGTCATTCCGATTGTTGAGAGTATTTCCTATAAAATCGCCCAATTAATGGAGCCTACCGTTACAGTTTCTTCCGGCATATCTTTATGGAAGAAAGAGGACGATGTGACATATCGTACGGTGTTCAAACAAGCGGATGAGGCTTTGTACTATGCGAAATCACAGGGTAAAAATCAATATCAACTCTATTCGAAAAGTAGTGAAACTGAACTAATGTGAGTAAGTAAAAACCTTCTAAGCAGGTAAAAAATGATCACTGCCTAGAAGGTTTTTATTATAAGAATTTTTGTAGCGTTTCGACGAATAGTTCTAATCCTTTTTGGTCATCTTCTGTAAATCGGTTAGTAATGGGACTGTCGATATCTAGTACACCATACAATGAACCGTCACGTACGATAGGAACGACTATTTCAGAATTAGAGGCAGCATCACAAGCGATATGTCCTGGGAATGCATGAACATCTTCTACACGATATGTTTTTAATTCGCTTGCGGCAGTACCACAAACGCCTCTACCTAGCGCAATATGTACACAGGCTGGTAACCCTTGAAATGGTCCTAGTAGAAGTTCTTCGTTTTTATAAAGATAAAAACCACACCAGTTAATGGTATCTAATGCTTGATTTAAAAGTGCTGAAGCATTGCTTAAAATCGCAATTTCATCCGTTTCACCTTCAAGTAAAGCAGCTAATTGTTTAGAAAGCATATGGTATTGGTCAGGTGTAGCAACTTGCATTTTTTGTGTTTCGAACATAATATAATCTCTCCTTAATCAATGTAGGGTTGCATTTTTTCAGCAAATTGATGCAAATCTTTCACTTGATGCGCATCAGATCCAAAAACTATTGGAATATTTAATTGCTTAATGAGTTTAAAAAATGGCAAAGGAGGATATGGTTGTTTACAAAATGTTTTCGCAAACCCCGCACTATTTGCATCAATCTCTAAATTATTTTCCGATAATAGATGTAGTACTTCTATTATTGAAGATTCATCATCAATTTGTTTTCCGTGAGCTAGTTGGAATTTGTGCACAAGTGTAGGATGCCCAATCCGCTTTGGTTTATAAATGCCTAAGTCAGCTTTTATAGAAGCTTTAACTGTATCGAAGTATAAACGATAAACAGCTTCTACGGAACCGATTTGCTCAGCAAAATCTAGAAATACATCATCAGAGAAGTCGATGCATACATAGGTATCGTCATGTTTTAAAAAGTGAACGGATAATATCGCATCATCGATGAAAGGTCCGTATGTATTAAGCCACGCAGTTGTTTGTTTTTCGAATCCAGAAATAAAATCTACCTCGAATCCAATGCGAATACGAATTTGTTCTTTGTACTTTAGCTGTAATTTTTGAAGTTCTTCTATATATGGAAGAACATATTTTTGTTCCATACCACTGTCTTTGTCAGGTGTAGGGTCAACAAAACCCTCAGGAAGTGGTGCATGTTCTGTAAAGGTAATGTCTGTAAAACCTGATTTTAAAGCTTTTTCTATATAATCTTCAAAAGAATCATTTGTACCATGAGGACAATATGGGGTATGAATATGAGCATCTCTCTTCATAAAAAAACCTCCTAATTATTAAAAAAAGTGTTGAAAATTGAAAAATCCATAAAATAACTTGCAAATGCTAAACAAAATGAAAAGAAACATGGTAATATTAAGTATAATAATAGGCTTAGTACCTGATACAAGAGATAGGGGGCTTACGATGAATTATATCATTCCAATTGTCGTCGTACTATTGGTTTTTGTGGTAGTTATTTTTGTCTACCGCAAAAAACATCATACTGAAATAAGTAGATTGGACCAAAAAAGACTGGATATTCAAAACAAACCTGTCTTAGAGGAACTATCTAAGGTAAAAAGCTTGAACATGAGTGGACAAGCAGAGGAGATGTTTGAACGCTGGCGCAATAAATGGTCAGAGTTAATCGATGTAGAATTACCTAAAATCGACGAACATCTAATGCAGGTAGAGGATTTTGTTGATAAATTCCAATTCAAGAAAGCAACAGCGCTTGAAAAAGAAATCGAACTAATCATCGATAGTTGTGATGAGGAGTTAGTAGGAATTTTGGGTGAGCTCAATGAATTAATGGAGAGCGAACAGCAAAGTCGAGTAGAGATTGAAAAATTACAATTAGATTATCGTACTGCGCGTAAAACATTGTTAGCGCATCAGTATTCTTTTGGTGCAGCTGGTGTTCCACTTGAGAAGGAACTTGAAATTTTCCCTGCCCAGTTTGAAGAATATAATCGTTTAACAATCGAAGGTAACTATTTAGAAGCAAGAAATATTGTAGAAGAATTAGATAAAAAGGGAGAGCGTATTTTTCGATTAATTGGTGAGATTCCAACTTTATTAACGGAAATTCAACATAAAATCCCAAGTGATATTAAAGATATTCGCAATGGTCATAGAGAAATGGAATTGCAATCATTCTTCTTACTACATCTAGAAATACCGGAGAAATTAGAAGCAATTGAAGCGAAGCTACCGATTTTTAAAGAACATGTGATTCATCTTGAGACTGAAAACATTAAAGAACAAATGGCTGAAATTAAGTCAGAGATTGATACCTTCTATGATGCTTTGGAAAATGAAGCACATGCCAAACGCTTCGTAGATACAAGCTTTGCTGAGGTAGGCCAGCAATTAGCAGAGGTCAGTGATTTTGTAGATGATCTACAGGATGAATCAGATACGGTACAAAAAAGCTATCATTTATCTGAAAGTGAAGTGGCTGTCCCTGTTCAAGCACGCTCAGCAATTAGTGGTTATAGACAGCGCTATGAATTATTAGCTGTAGAAGTAAAAGAGAAACAATCAGCTTATTCAAGTCTTCGCGAGGAATTGGAAGAACTTCATAAATTAATTGAAGAACAACGAATTGTTGCAGAGGCTTATTTTAAAAAATTAGTGAATTTACGTGTCCATGAAAATGATGGACGAGATCAGTTGGCGCAATTAGAAAAACGATTACATCAATTGGAACGTAAAATTCAAAAAGCCAATATTCCAGGTGTTCCTGAAGAAATTGATGCGCGATGTGCAGAAATTGAAAAACAATTAAATGTAATTAAAAAAGAGCTAAATCAAATTCCAATTAATGTGGGTGTTATTGCTACAGGTGTTAATAAAGGTGATTCATTAATTACCGAAGCAGAACAAGTAGTTACTGAAATGATGGAAAATGTTCAATTAATTGAGTTGTTAATTCAGTATGGTAACCGTTATCGTACGGTGAAACCTGGGATGGATGAACGATTAATCGAGGCGGAAGAAGCGTTTAGAAACTTACGCTTTAACAAAGCATTAGAAATTGTAGCAACTGCTGTAGATACAGCAGAGCCAGGTGCACTGAAAAAAATGGAAGAAATAGCGCGCGATAAAGTCGTTCGCTAAAAGACAGGTTTACGTGAAGCTTCACGTAAACTTGTCTTTTTTATTGTAAAAAATACATACAAGTAAAACCTTTAGGACATGGGTATGTATTTTTGTTATAATAGTGAAATATGTAATTGAAAGAAGGAAGGGTACTACATGATTTATCTAGACAATAGTGCAACTACCAAGCCGGATGAACAAATACTAAAAGCTTTTGTTCAAGCAAATAAACGTTTTTTTGCAAATCCAGCTTCTTTGCACGAAATGGGTGTCGAATCTAATAGTTTACTAGGTCGTTCGCGACAACAAATAGCACAAGTATTGAATACAACAGAAGAACAAATTGTTTTTACCTCTGGTGGTTCAGAATCAAATAATTTTATTATTAAAGGATTGGCACGTGCCAATACGCATCGTGGAAAACATATTATCGTCTCCGCAGTTGAACATGCTTCAGTTCTTGAAACTGCACGCGCTTTAGAGCATGAGGGCTTTACTATTGATTATGTAAAGGTAGATCATCAAGGTGTTATTAAATTGGATGATTTGAAAAACAAATTAACAAAAGATACTGTTGTGGTTAGTATTATGCATGTGAATAATGAAGTTGGAGCAATTCAACCAATTCAAGAAATCGCACAACTTGTACATGAAGAAAGCCGTGCTTTTTTCCATGTTGATGCCATTCAAAGTTTTGGTAAATTACCAATTCAATTTGCAGGAGAACAAGGTCCGGATGCAATCACCATTTCTGGTCATAAATTAAACGCCTTAAAAGGTAGTGGCGTTGCTGCATTTAGAAAACGTGTAACGATAGAGCCAATTATTCATGGTGGTGGGCAAGAAATGGGCTTACGTAGCGGTACAGTTGCTGTTCCTCAAAATGTCGTATTAGCTAAAGCTATTCGCTTAGCAGATGAAAGTCGTCAAGAAAACAGTGCTAAATACAGCGCTTGGAGAAATGATTTACATGCGTTCCTTGAACCGTTTACAGAAGTATATGTATTATCTTCAAATGAAGGAGCTCCACATATCATTAGCTGCTCAATTGCAGGGATTAAGGGAGAAGTATTAATTAATGCTATGCAAGCAAATGGTGTCATTGTTTCTACATCAAGTGCATGTCATTCAAAAGATTCAAAAGTGAGCCATGTTGTGCAGGCAATGGGTGTTCCAGATGAATATGCACGTGGTGTAATTCGTATTAGTTTTGGTAAAGATAACACCGATGAGGATATCGCAGAATTAAAACGAGTATTCGAAAAAGTTCTTAAACAGGTAAAGGGAGAGGTAAAAAAGTATGAAATGGCATGAAATTTTAATTAGATATGGTGAAATTTCGACAAAAGGGAAAAACCGTAATCAATTCATCAACCGATTACGTCAAAATATTCGTTATACATTCCAAGATTTAGAACATGTAAGTGTACGTTCTGAACGTGATCGTATGTATGTGAGAAGTAATAGTGATAGCGAAATGGAGACGTTAATCGAGCGCTTACCAGGTGTATTCGGTATTCAATCATTTAGCCCAGTTGCAGAATGTGAAACAACAATCGATGATATGAAACGCCTAGCTGTCGAAATTGTTAAAGGAATTGATTATGAAGGCAAAACATTTAAAGTTAATGTAAAACGCTCATACAAGCAATTCGAAATGGAAACGTATGAATTGAACCGTGAAATCGCAACGCATGTACTATCTACATTGCCAGGTATGGTTGTACAAATGAAAGACCCTGAAATTGAATTACGTATTGAAGTGCGTGAAGATAAAACGAATATGATGGTCGAAGTAATTCCTGGAGCAGCTGGTCTACCAGTAGGCTCAAACGGGAAAGCTTTATTACTATTATCAGGTGGTATTGATAGCCCAGTAGCTGCCTATTATATGATGAAGCGTGGTGTGCGTATCGAAGCAATTCACTTCTTTAGCCCACCATTCACAAGTGACCAATCATTAGGAAAAGTAAAAGAACTTTGTGAAATTATTAGTCGTTTTGGTGGAAATGTGCGTCTACACATCATCCCATTCACTGAAATTCAACAAACGATTCAACAAGCTGTTCCACAAAATGTAACAATGACTTCTACACGTCGTATGATGATGAAAATCTCAGATATTGTGCGTGAAGAAATTGAAGCAAAAGTGTTAGTTACAGGGGAAAATCTTGGACAAGTAGCAAGTCAAACATTAGAGAGCCTAGCGGCAATCAATGATGTGACGACTACGCCAATTTTACGCCCATTAATTACTTTTGATAAATTAGATATTATTGAAGTAGCACAACGTATTGGTACATTTGAAACATCTATTCGTCCATTTGAAGATTGCTGTACTGTATTTACACCAGCAAATCCAAAAACAAAACCAAACGTTGAAAAAATGAATTACTATGAAGCATTTACTGATTTTGATGAAATGATTGAGCGTGCAGTAAAAAATCGTGAAATTCACGACTTCCCTAAAAAGAAAGTTGTAGATGAATTTGCAGGTTTGCTATAAAAAATAGTCTATTTAAAGCAACTTACCCTGTCATAAAAATGATGAGGTGAGTTGCTTTTTTGTGTGTAAAAACTTTAATGAAAAAATATTTGAATTATGGATTTATAAAATTTAAAAAAACTGTAAAAATAAAACGCTCTTAAATGTCATTTTTTTCTATTTGATG
>JAGHSJ010000238.1 GCA_018065935.1 Candidatus Kurthia equi | reverse complement strand
GTATTAAAGATATCCATTTAAACTTTGTAATAATTTACGTGATGTTGATGTAATTCCTCTAAGTCTTCCTCTAATTCACTTAAACGTTTTTCTAAGAATGGGCGGAAACTATTTATTAATCTTGGGGGATTGTAATGTACTCTTAATACTTTCGGTTTCGAGTATTAAAAAGGCTATAGAATATTCAAAGGCTTTTCTTTCTATTTCAATTAAATGCAAAATTATTATGCTCCCATCTATAATATTTTTAGCTCTACAACTAAAAAGTTAGTTGCATGGTTACTTAAATATTTTTCAAATAGTATTTTAATTTCTTTACTTTCCAATTTTCCTGTTCCGTAACCGAGCATCGGAATAGCTGCGCTCGGAATGTTGTTTAATGCACAATAATTCGCTATATTTTTTAAACATTTCTCAATGGTCTTTACATTGCTACTTCGCCCTGGCTTTAACACTGTAATAGCATGTAAAATACCATTTTTGAATTGAAGTTTCCCTGCAGTTGTAAGGAAAATATCTCCTGGGGATAAATTTTCGTTTTTGCATATTGTTTTTGCTTGTTTTTCAATGCTTCCGTCAGCATAGTGAATGCTTTCAGCAACGCCTTTCAACCTGAAATATTTGCCGATAAACCCACCCATATATCCTTTAGAGTTTGACGCATTTATTAATAAACCTGCGTGGGTATGAATGATGTCACCGAATGTATATGAGAGCAAAATAATTTCTCCTTGTTTGTAAATAGTTAGAGTAAATACAATCCTTCGATATGGAACAAAAATTTCTCCCCATGAAAATCTACCTCATATATTGTTTTCCCGTTACTAGCTTTAGAAATGGCACTTATTTCACCAACCTTATATAAGTATGGTGTTGCATAATATTTTAGATATAAATATTCTTCGCTTTCAGTATCTTTTGGTAAACATATTTTGACTTTTTGACCTATGTATATTTCTTCAACCGGCACCGTTGTAACAATTAGATTTTCTACAATTTCAGTTGTAATATTTTCAGTCTGCTCAGGAAGCATTACATCGTTAAAGGCTTCAAATATTGTAATTTGTTCAGACAGAATAACCACGCTCCATTCACTTTTTGAATGCTAAATATTATAATCGTCAATCCTGGTTATGAATGTGTCATTAAAAATGATGTTCAACCATTTTTATTAACTTATGGTCTTTTACCTCTACAAGATATGTTTTATTCCCAAAGGAAACTTTGCGTAGGTTATCATTTTTGTATTTACTAAATAGTGACACTTCCCTAATATCTTCAAGAATAATTTCTGATGTATCTGCATGGAGGATTTTCGCTATATTTTGTAGCAACGATTCATTGCCTTGTTGTTTCGTGTATGCTAAATAACCAATTGATGATATAAGAAGAAATCCACCTAAATATGCTAATACAACATTCATGTTTATTAAACTAATACCAAAAAGCATTAGTCCCAAAGTCGATATTGCAATTCTGATATAATTTGACAATTTAATTTCCTCCAAAATTTAAAATAATTCTATATTTGCTAGCTTCACTTGCATATACTAAAGAATTTTAACATTGTGCGTAGGAACCTTTATTAAATTTCATCGATTACATCCCAAAATGTATGAAGTTGGTCATCGATTAACTTTAAAACAAAGTCTTTATTATTACTCATCCAGCGTTCGGCTCTACGGAACGATCCTTTAGTTCTAACTGCTCCTACATCTTTTAACTGCTGCCAATCAACACGTAAATTAGCTTCTTGGTAAATATGATTTTTAATAAGGACTTTGACTTCTAATTTATCATCAATGTGACCAGCTAAGCGTAAGATGATTTTTTCGATATTAAATTGACGATTTATGATGTCATTCATAATTAATTCCCCCTTCCTACACAAAATGTTTCGATTGTTCAATACTATGGTCAAAATGTTTTGTAATTTTATATAGGTTATTTTAGTATTTCTATTGAAATAAGATTTAGCTCATAAATAATGTCACTATGATCTCCACCTATTGTAAATGTTTGACCATTAGTACCATCTAATTCAGCTACCCATCGACGTAATCCATCTTCTTTAAAAGCTTCGAAAAAGAAACTTTTTTCTGTATCTTCCGGTGATAAAACATCATAAAGAAATTCGCTATTTGAACATAATTTGAATAATTGTTCATTTTCAGGATTATTCCCTACTTTAATAATTGCATCACCAGAACAGCCATTTCTTGAAAAGGTTACTTTTACTTCTCGTATCATTGTCCTATCCTCCACATAAAAATTTTTTCTATATTCATTTACCTCACATTTTATTTCTTATAATTTACAAGTTATAGAGCGATTATTTTCCATCTTATAGGTTCAAGTCTCGAACTCTCCCTTTAGATAGCCAATTTTTAAAAGTTCGAATGGCAGATTTTTTATAGTGCTCTTGCAATTCTTCAATCACATCATGTTTGAAATTAAGATTGTGAACTGCAGTTTTAACAAAGCCTAGTTCGACCAATAAAAATAAAACGTTGTAAGAATAAACTTTTTGTTTCGCGGTGCTTAGGCTAAATGAAGTAATATACTTAGTACTAAGTACGGCTATTTTTTCTGAAATAATTAATGCCCCTTTTTTCGTAGGATCCACGTTGTGAAAATATAAGAGCTGGTACTCAGTATCTTCGATTTGATAATTTAATGTAATGTGGGGCATCATTGGGAATTCTTGTGCTGCAAGTTCATCTTTAGTTAATGATAAATACACTTTATCTTCATTCGAGGCATTGTACTGTAATGTTTGTACGATATTTGTAATGCCAGGGCGTAAGTTTGAGCGACCATAAAATGTTCGAATGTATAAGTGGTTATTTTTAAGAACATAGTTGAAACAAATATTTTCGTCTAAGTAGGCAAAGTTGTAACTAACAATGGTAATTCGTTTAGGTTCATAAGCAAGAACATATTCAAATAGATTTTGAATCATAAAAAGATCAGTTTGTGGTCCAACTCGTTCATTCCATCGTTCGTTACAATGGTCCTCGACAGTTACGGCAGCTATGTTTCCGAAATAAGTGCCATCATTATAAGTTTTATCTTTTCTAATAAGCTGTGATACTACATTTTTGAATTGTTCATCACTTGCAACAGGTCTAATTCGGTAGCTAACGGCTTTTGAAATATGAGTAATGTTGGTTTTTAAAGCTAGCATTTCATTGAAATTGAGTTTGCTTTGTAAGTTTGTGTCAGTCATAGACTCACCTCCTGATGTAAAAATAACGTAAATAAAAAGAGTGCGCAATTTTTAATGGCAGTATTTTTATTATGACTCAATCCAGAGGAAGTTCTGCTGTTACTTTTGTACGGGCATGTTTAAAATTTTTATGATTTCATCTTTCGCCGCGCTTTGAATAGAATCTAGGTAAGGCTTAATTTGTGAAACTGCTTCATTATCGATTAATTCTTGGAAAAATTCATTTGCTAATAAATCTTGTAATAGAAGTAAATTGCCGTCATTATCAGTGGTAAAGCTAACATAACCTTCGACTTCTTCAAGTTGCTCATTTTTAGGAACTTCGACTAGAACTTCATCATGTAATACTCTTGATTTTAAAAATTGTGAAAGAGACGATAGTTCTTCAGAGTTTAATTTATCTGAATTCACAGCAGCAAGAGCTACCTTTACGATCCCCTCACTATTCACTTGAATACCTTGCGCTTCAACTTCTTCTGGTCGGTTTACTTTAAGTTTCAACTGATTATCTTCAGTGACTTCAACAACGACACCATACATTGATATAACTTCGGTATCGATTACAATTGGTTCATAAGGAGTTTCTTTATCTTCCCCATAATTGGGGCTAGTGCATGCTGATAATAACAACGTGCATGTTAATAGCGGAATGAGTAATTTTTTCATCAATTAGTTTCCTTTTCTATTATTTGGTGTACGAATGTACTTGTTTTGTGCAAAGCTCGTTGCTACGCTGGTACCACACTTACGATGTTGGCGCATGAAAAATAAATTTAAACGGTAAAATTTTATTAAATAATAAAGACAATAGTAAACCTCCATTTCGTAATTTAAATAAAAAAACACGCAAAAATCCCCCATAGGGAATCTTTGCGTGCTTCGCAAAAACTTATAAGTATATTATACCGAATTTCCATATGATTTAGAAAGAATCTCTGTAAAATTAATTTTTTTGAGGAACGAATTTTTCTAATTTGAACTTAGGGATTTTGTTGAACGTCCTGTAATCCAATAGAATAACATTAATCAATTCAATAGCTGTCGCTTCATCATATATAGGCGGGAATGTAAAAACTCGAACATTGGCATTTTTACTATAAGTTGTAACTACCCAACATTCATCAAATAGATTTTCAAAAGAAATAGTATGTTTCGGATGAATAAATAGTTTCTTGTTCGCTTCAAAATAATCAGCGTCCATACAAAGCATCGTAATATCAAGGTCCCGCTTTTTCAAAAGTGATTTGTTTTCCTTGATATAGTTTGCAAAAGAAATGTAGTGGTCAAATTTTAAGTAATTTGTTAAAGCACCTTTTACCCGTTTTGTTCTTTTGCCGATGCTGACCTGAAATAATCCTATGTTTTCTAAATAATTTAACACAAAAAACCCTCCTCCATTTTCTTTTATTATGTTTGGTTTTTCTGTATTTGCAAAAAAACGAGGGGGGATTGAACCATTTACTAACCATACATAATTTTTAGCTGTATTTAATCTGAAATTCGAATTAATTCTAAAATAAATAAATAAAGCACCAAGACCTACTTCCTAATAGGTCATGGTGCTTTATTAATTAGTTGCTAACTTCCAAATAAATATTTCTATTTTGAGAAATGTTATATAGTGCATCTGAGAAGAAATAGGATTCTAATTCATAGCTGCCCTTCAAAGCCCCAATATAACTCTCAACCTCAAATAACTGTAATTGAATTAAATGTAATAAATTTGGACATTTCCTCATGTCGTATACATCAATTTGCCAATTTGGATTCCCTAACGTGAACAATTTTCTTTGAAAAGCATTTATTAAACTGCTATCGGAGTTTAATAGGCCATCAAACTGTGTTAGAAATTTACCAGCATCAAGATGATCATTTACTCGGCAAATGATTTCACCAGACTTTTGTTTGTAAGTTACTTGAACGTCACCGATAGCATTTAACTTAATGATGTGTTTATTATTTAAAATAATCGTTGCTACTCCCCCGCTATACCAATAGCAATATTCGCGTTCTTTAGTGACTTCCTGATGGAAAATAACAATTATCTCTTTACTAGGCATATGCCATACAATGGGCTTTTCTAAATCGTCTAAAACATTAACTACTCGCCCCATTGTTGGGAGTTTTTTAAATTCAAATCCGTACATAATTAGACCTGCTTTCTAATTTTATTTAATTAAAAAACTTCAATTGCAAACTAATCCGCGCGGAGCTGATTAATTGAATTGAAGTTCTCTTATGCTTATTTTTATAAGCGGTTATTTTTTTAGTAGTTCCATGTATTTAGCTTCATCAATAACGGTTACACCATGTTTAAGTGCATCTTTGTGTTTGGATGTTCCTTCAGAGTCAGTCCCCATTAGTAAGTAATCCGTTTTTTTACTAACCGAACCGCTTACTTTACCACCGAGTAGTTCAATTTCACTCTTAAATTCTGAACGACTACGTGATAGCGTCCCCGTAATAACAAATGTTTTGCCAGCAATAGACGAGTCCAAATTCGGTTTTTGATAGTTAGACTTCATTTCTAAGCCTACCGAAGCAAGCTCATGTAATAAGGCCACATTCTTTTCGATTGAGAGGTATTTAATAAACGCATCAACCATTTTATCGCCAAAGTCATCTAGTGCTATTAATTTAGCGGATATTACACTAGGATTCTTTGCATCTTCCAATAACTCTTTCATTGTCGAATAAACCGTGGCAATTGCCTTTGATGCCGTTTGACCAATTAAGTCAATTGAAAGACTATAAATCACATTGTTTAATGGCTGGGCTTTGCTCTTTTCGATACCATCTATCATCTTTACGAATTTCTTGTCGCCAAATTTATCAATCGCAGTAATGGTATCTCTATGCTTATGGAGCTTGTAAATGTCTGCAAATGATTTCACTAGACCAATCTCATAAAGCATAGCGATTGTTTTTTCTCCACAACCGTCAATATTCATGGCGTTACGAGAAACAAAATGCTCAAATTTGCCAATGATTTGAGGTGTACAACCTTCTGGATTTTTACAGAAAACATGTTCACCATCTTTGACTAATTTACCGCCACATTCCGGGCAAAAAGGAGGAATTTCTAATTTAAACTCATGCCCTTTCCGTTGCTCAGGGAATGACTTCACTACTTTCGGGATAACATCGTTGGCACGTGCAACTAAGACCGTGTCTCCAATTCGAATGTCCTTTTCTTCAATTAGTGAGAAGTTGTGAAGTGTCGCGCGGCGAACTTCAACACCATCGATTTCAACCATTGTAAACTCAGCAACAGGACTTAATTGCCCCGATTTCCCAATTTGGATAACAATGTTATTTAATGTTGTAATGGCATCTTGTGAACTAAATTTATAAGCAAGCGCCCATTTAGGATACTTTGAAGTTTCTCCTAGTTCTTCGCGTAAGCTAAGACGGTCGTATTTGATAACTAAACCATCAATCATGTGCGGAAGTGTTGGACGGATTGTTTCATTGTAGCTATTCACATATTCAAGGAATCGTGTTGTTTCTTGAGCTACATCTTTGTTTTTACCAAAGAACATCATAGTATCAGAAATTTCGAAGCCTAGTGAGCGTACAAACTCAATACGTTCGTGATCAAATTCAAAATCCATGCCTTCAATTTCTACAATTTCTATGACATAGGCTTTTAAACCGCGCTCCTTAGTTAAAGAGCCATCTAATGAGCGCACGGTACCAGAAGCAAGATTGCGTGTGTTTGAATATTTGCCATCGATATTAATACGCTCAAAATCAGCAAATGGAACAACCACTTCAAATCGCAGTTCAAGGTAATTCTGAAAATTAATTCTCTTAGGGATATTATCGATTTGTGAGCAGCTGTGGAATAAACGTTCGCCTACTTCAGAGTCACCACGACTGACAAAGTCCTTTTGAACACCCTCGTTAAAGTTCCCAACTACCGTTAGTCCATCTTCTTTGCGTTGTGCTAGGATTGGCTCACCTGGTCGCTGAGTAATGAATTTTAATAAACCTTCATCTGTTGTTGTTTTTTCAAGTGACAACATCGGTCTGCTATGACGTACTTTCTCTAGCGACTCCACAACTGATGTAACAATTCGTTGTGTCGGTGAAAGAGTGTGTACCATATGAGGATAAGCTGTTTCTAATTCAACTAAATGAGCGTATAAATCGTCGTACATGCTGTCCGTAATGATGCTGCGATTTTGCTCATATAGCTTATCGTGAGCGATAACCGTCATTTGAAGTGCATGAATGTATGACTCGATACTCATGTAGGCACGTATAGGTTGCTTGGCAGCATTTACACCATAAGTCCATTTTAACCACAATTCAGCTTCCGTTAATTGACTAGCTAATAACTCAACATGTCCTTGATCGGCTATAAGCACGATAGTTTTCCCATTTACAAACGAAAGCGCGGTCCCTCTCATATTAGGAATGAATGTGTTTGCCATTTTCATTTGAGAAGTCAGCAACGGCAATTGTGCGCGTAATGTTTCAGTAGGATTCCATGCAATTGCTTCAATGGATGTGTGAATAGCGTGTTGTTGTTCTTGCTCTGTTGCACTAGCCGAAATATCAGTTAATGTAACACATTTCACTTTTTTGATTTCAGGAAATAACCCATTGCCTATTAGTGATTGAAGATAGCCATTAATGTGATGTGTGTCTTCCCCCGCTACCATGCAGGTAAACTCTTTCTCTGCTTCAATTTTTACTTTGTAAATTTGGATTGGTTGTGTCATATTGAACACGCTCCTAATAATTTATTTATCTTAAATAACGAAAAAAAACACTATTTAAGACAAATGAACATACGGATAGCAAGAAAAATTCCGTTTGTACACTGTCAAAATAGTGTTAGTAAGCCTTTCACCGTTTGGTTAAGGTAATAATTCGTTAAATAAAATATGTCTTTAGTATATCATTCAACTAGTATTTGTGGAATCATTTTCTATTTCCTTTGCCCTTCTTTAAAGTGGGTGGTACACTTTTTTTGAAAGGAGTTTTTTCATGATAAATGGCAAAGACCCCATAAGTTTACAAGTCATAAGTGCCTTTGAAAGTAAGAGAACGTTAGCTGATATAGCCGCGCAATTTGGTTTAACATTAGACCAGGTAAAGCGTATCAAACGCTTCTATAATTACTCTCAAAAAGTGCAAACGATGCTTGGTCCTGAATTGGCAAAAATATATGAAGCACTCGGCACTAAAGGATTAGTATTAGCAAAATACTTTAAAGCAAATGATATAAATGCGATTCAAGAGATACTTTCTATTTCCACAGTAAATGTTACCCGCGATGAATTAATAGAGCTGTCAGCACAATATGATGAAAAAATGAAGCGAATTCAGGGATTTGAGAATGGATGTATTCATGATGAAGCAAATACAATACATAGGGATTTAAAGGCTGTTATAAGCTCTCACATTCAATCTTTTGAGGAACCGGGTAATGCAGATGATTTCTTTTCAGAACGAGAAATAGAGCGCTTCAGGCTCCTACAAAGCCTTGCGATGAAATGGTTGTATAGAAAAGGTTATGTTGTAGCTAGTGAGGTGGAATTACCTAATAATAGTACCGCTGATGTGGCTGGTGTAAAAGATGGTCATGTAGTGATTGTAGACGTAAAAATTAATAGCAACGATTATAAGTGTGATGAAAAGTGGCCAGAGTATTTGCCCTATTGTGATGAATTTTATTTTCTATTTGATTTCTTCATTGAAACCCCACCGCCAACAGGCATTCTTAGAGTCAATGAGCATGATGCAATTACCGAATGGTATAAAAGTAAGTTGTCGCATCAATGCCGCGCGGTTGAACAAGTAAGTACATCAATAAACCGCATATTATCAAGGAAATTTGTATTTGGATATTAAAGAGGAAATAAGTTAATGGATGTAAAAAAACCCTGAACTAAACTAAATTTAGTTCGGGGTTTTCATGTTAGTTGATAGTTTTGTATGAATGTTATTTAACTCATTTTTAGTATTTATTTTTAATTTTTTTTTCGTTCCTGCGTTGCTTTTTCTTCTAGGATAAGCAATATAGCGTTTTTTAGCGCGTCATAATGTAAATTACATTCTGCTTCACTTAACTGATGAACACCTTTACTTAAAATAGCATAAATAAAAGGATTAATTTCAGCTAAAAAATCTGGAACATATCCATTTTCGTGTAATAGTTTTACTTTCTCTTGTGTCTTCGCATCAATGAAAGCTTTCTGATCTATATTATTTTCGAGTTTTGCTATTTCAAATTGTTCAAATATTAAACTTTCGAAAATCCTTCTTAAATAAAGGAATGCACCCACACCCATGCTATGGGTTTTTAAAATTTCGGCATTGGTTAATTCACGTATTATTTTCTTGTCTTTTATAACTTTCTTATATTCCGTTAAAGAATTATTAAAGTCTAAAATTGGCGGATATTGACCTGTTTTTATTAAACAATTATCTTCAGTCAATTGAAAGATTACATAAAATTTATGTTTATGTTTTGAAGTACATTCAACTTGAATTTTTAATGTATTATTCTCGTCAAATATTTGTTCTTTTAATTCTTCAAATCTTTCAACAGCAGTAAGTTTTGCCTGTTCATCATAATACTCATATTCTTCTGACATGCTTTGAAACGAATAAGTTGTAAGTAGTGGTTCTGAGAGTTCGGTTTCTAAATTACAACCCCTGTGAATAATTTGAAGTTTTTTTTTACATAAAGGGCAATAGTGATGAAAATTTTTCTCCTTCGTTGCTAACATTTTTAAGTATGTAACATCGTCATTTTCAATAAAGTTTAAATGATTGAGGTAGTCAGGGCCATAATCATAATCGCCAAGTTATTCTCGTTCTTCTGTTGTTTCAAAATGGGTATTAATTTTTACTTTCGTATAAAAAGGAAATTCAAATAAAAGATATGGACCTTTATTTTTGAAATCACTTAAACGTTTTTATTCCATATAAGCACTGCCTATTTAATAGTACGCCCATTTTACCATAGATTAAATGGCAAAAATAAAAAGCCCATACAAATTTGTATGAGCTCCTTTAATTCGTGTTATAACCACGCTCGTTTATTTTACAACTTCTTTACTGACAACAGTGTAATTTTTATGAGCAACAATTGTTGATTCCATAAGTTCCAATTCCCCAATTAATGGTGTTGGAACTAAGTCGACTAGTACTGAATTAACATAAACCTTTCGTACATCGTCTGTTAATTCAACATTGTGCTTTTTAATAGTCCATTAAAATATCAAGGAGAGTAAGAAAGATTCAAATATGAATATTTTTATCAAAGTAGTATAGATAAGTTTATGATTGAACTAAGCACTTAAAATTAGGTGAAAGGGGAGTATTTGAAAAGATAAAGTAATTATTAGTGCTTATATATTTGTGTGTCTGCAATATTAAGTTTTGATGCAAATTCAAAGCTATACATCATCTGCTAATACTATTAAATCAGATGATAACAACGACGAGAATCACAGATAATTGAATAATATTATGGTAATTTCCTGAAATCTCTTATTAATTAAATGTATCGGAGGGAAAAATGTGAAGAAAAAATTAATTGGAAGCATCTTTGTTTTAGTGTTATGTATTTCTTTTGCTAGTGTCTCTTTAGCAGCTCAAATTTTTTGGCCAACTCAATCAACAAGGGTAACATCTGAATATGGAATGAGAACATTAAATGGTGTTACTAAAATGCATTATGGAATGGACATTGGTGCGAAAACAGCCGGTGTAGCAGGTGATTCTGTAAAATCAATTCATAATGGTGTGGTATATTCAGCTGGTTGGCATTCCTCGTACGGCAATGTTGTATATATTAATCATAACGGATCAAATCAAATGAACTATGTAAATGTTCAAAGTGTTTATGCTCATTTAAACTCATTAAGTGTTACCACTGGTAATACAGTATATGGAGGAACTGTAATTGGAACTATGGGCGAAACAGGGAGTGCCGCACAAGGAGTGCATTTACATTTAGAAACTCGAAACTGTCCTACCTCCGCATGTAATACTGTATCTAATACAGATGCAACTAACCCTAGAACTTGGTTAAGTGGTTTTATCACTACTTCTGTTCCATCGTTAGAAGTTGAGGAATATGAACACGAATCTTATAGTGATTTAACGGTTGATAGTCCAAACTATTATCCTTATGAAACTTTAGTTGAAATGTCTCCACAAGAATTAAAAGCAATAGGTTATCCTAATCCCTATGAATTGGAAATTCTAACGGACTCAACTTACTCTTTGCAGTAAGGATAAAGTAAGTTAGGTTCAGGTTCTAACTTACATCTTAAAATTTAATTGAACGCCTATATACGAACCATATAAACACCTTTGTAATGAAAAATTGGTATTTTGAATGCTTCTTGATAGCTGAATAGATAGAAAAATAATCTGTTCAACTATATAGGGAAAACAATGCATTTAGTACCCAGTTTTCAACGAAAGGTGTTTTTATTATATTTTTATATTAGCAATTGATCTACATATTAAAAAACTATTCTGAGCTCTCTTTGATTTTCAAAAATCCTTCATTCTCCAAAAGTTGATCGGGATCTGCATATGCTAAAGACAGGTTTAAATCTTCGTCTGGAGTAAACTCTGCTTTTATTATATGGGAAGTTTCACTTGAATAAATGTAACGATGTCCATCAGATGTAAATTTCATTCCATTATATTCATTGTATAATTTTTCAAATAAATCTTCATTTGTGTGTAGAAG
>JAGHSJ010000387.1 GCA_018065935.1 Candidatus Kurthia equi | reverse complement strand
CACTTACCCTTAATTTAGTTATTTCATACCATTATTAAACAAATAATAAATAACAAAGGTCGATTTTTTGTAGATAGTATGGTATATTAAGGACTATATGAATAAGAGGACGTGAAATTTTTTGATTAATATTGAAATTCCAAACCCAGACGTAGTCATTCGTCAACGTGAACAAACAGCAAAAGACGGTGAAGCAGTTATTCCTTCAATTTATGGATTTATTGACTTCCACAAAGTACCTCGCGACAAAGGCGGCTTACTTTCATTCTTTAATGCTGATAATGAATTATTATTCGTTGGTAAAGCGCGTAAATTACGCCCAAGACTAAAAAAACATTTCCAAGACCAAGTATCACCACTTAAAGATCACCGTGATGAAGTTGCTAAAATTGAAGCTTTCGTTGTTGAAAATCCAATGGAACGTGAAATTTATGAAACGTATATGATTAATACGCTTCAAGCAAAATACAACACTGAGAAAGCATTTTTCGAAAACGATTAGTGCATTCATGCTAAACATGAGAAATCTTAATTTAGCCATAAAAAAGGAATTGCAAATTGCAATTCCTTTTTTTGTTACCTACTTTTATGTTTTTTAATTTAGTGTAATTCACTTAGATGCAATAAACGTTCTCTCTCATAAATTGCATATTTCTTTAAATCCATATCCGACTTTATTAAAAATCCCTCTAAATAATTTGCCCAGTCATCTACTGTTTGAGAAGTGAGTTTTTCTTCTATTTTTTTCATATCCCAGCATTGAATCACCATTTCATGAGCAAACTGCTGCATTTCTTTCGAAGCTTCTCCATGAAGAAGTATAGAGGCTTTCTCACAATCATAATAGGCTCTTCCTATTGCTAAATGGCTAATACTTTGGGCATTTAATCGACGTGCATCTTTAATAACCATAAATGCCGATTTAACTCCATCTTTTTCAGCAATCAAGTTAATTCCATAACTTTCAATAGGTACATAGAATTTTACATTCTCATAGCCTAAATGCTGAATAAGTCTTGCGTAATAAATTGAAAGTTCATATTCTGTCATGACCTCAACTGGTGTTATGGTTGTTTTTTGCTCCACATATTTTTTATGAAGTTTTTTCATATATTCAGCAGATTGCTGCAAGCGATTTGAATTTTGAAATCTGGTTACTGCGTTATTCAAATCTTTTTTCTTTACTTTTAAAACAGGTATTTGAAGCGAAAGCTTTTTTAATTTTTTTTTAGCATCTATAATATTTACTAACCCTAGAATTATAAAAAATACAGAAACTAAAATAGTCCACCCCTGCGTCCACATCCATAAATATCCATTCGCAACACTCTTTATAAATTGTTCAACGGAAAGTACTTCATAAAAAAAAGGCGAGAATATCCACGGTGTTACTTGTAAGTAAAGTGCAATAATAAAGCCTAAAGTGATTTGCTTATGTAAAGTATTTTTTTTATAGAGTGCTTGCTGCTTACTCTCATGATTTTTTTGGAACTCTAATTGATCTTCTAATTGAATGATACTTAAAATATTTTGCTTTGCACACTCTGGACAATACAAGACCAGCTTTTCATCTTGTACCACTTGATTACGTTTTTTGTTATGTCGTTCACATTTTTCGTTCATAATGAATAAACCCTCTCATACAATCTATAACTACTCTATTATTCATTATAGTCATTACTCTTAGTAATCACATGAGGTTTTTATATCACATTAGTCGTAAAATTATCAATTTTTTTAAACAAAAAGGCCTAAAAAAAAGAAGGAAAATTCCCTCCTTTTGAATCATACATTTAATTGTTTTCTGAAAGCTGTATTTTTTCTAAGACATCTTTGTAAATACTTTGTGTATTTTCTGTCGTTTCTTGAGGAATACTTAATTTAGATTTGTTTTCATCATAAAAGTCTAATAGCTTTTGATAATCAAAATTTACATTTTTAAGACGAACAGTTAAATTATTACTTTCTTCCGTTGCATTAAGTTCATTTAATAATTGGAATGTTTGATTTTTAGCCTCTGCTACGGGATTAAAAGCCGTTAATCTTTTGCTAGCACGTTGCAATCTCACCACTTTATACTCTGATTGCGTTTGAATTTCTAAAATTTTATTTTCAATATATATAAGCTTATGTTGCACACTGTGGAAAATTTCCATCTTCCTTTTCTCAAATTCAGCATGTAATTTTTCTTCTATTGAACGAAGTGACTTAAATGCGTATTGTTGATCTTCGCTAATTGTTTTGTGATTTCTACGATACTGACGTAATTCTTGCTCATAATTTTCTTGTAGCTTCATAAGTTTTTTAATTGAAGGCTGATCATCCAGCTCATTTTCACTTAAAAATTTCATTAGTTGGTGGCCTATTTCTAATGATTGATACGTTTTTTTAATATCCACCAAACGTTGCTGAAGTCCAATAATTTCACTTTTTTTTTCATTGAAAGATTCAATGAAATCCAGATGGAAATCTTTAAATTCTTTTAATATACCATACGCTTCAGCATAGGGATCTCTTGAAGTAATACTAGTAAGTTCACAAATAAATCGATCTACCCATTCAAAGAAACGCTTGATTATGACTTCGTTAAATTTCTCTTCACTTAAACGCACTTCTGAAAAGAAAGAGAGCAACTCATTTAAATTACATTGGTCATAAAGCGCATCATCATCCAGCTCATTAGCTTGCTTTAATTTCTCTAAAGAGAATGATAATTTTAGGAAACGGTTATAAAATGGTGTTTCTTCAATCAAGGGTTTTGATTCATTACTATTCTCCACAAGAAATACTAACTCTTTATTATTTTGTTCCAGCTTTGTCAGTAACGCGCGCTCAGAAGGCAGGCCACGGAAAGGTCGATTAACCACCCATACAGCTGCTTGAATACGTGACAAGAAATTTTCTTTGACAAAGACAGATTTTCTATAGGAAGGTGTATCAAAAAGTGTTATCTTTTTCAATAATTCATGGTTTACAACGATATCTAAATGATCTAAGCCTTCACGCATAATTTGCGAGCTAAAAGTTTCTGAAACGGCAAATAACTCGATTTGATCAAGTCCAAAATTCGCAACTTGTCCATCGAAAAAATGAGCGGTTACTCCTTCTATTTCTCCAAACCGTATGATTGAATTCACAAGAGAAATCCCATGATACTCGATTGGCATTATCTGTCTGTTCAGCAGTTCATTTATGAAAATTGATTTATTAGAATGGACATCGCCCACAAGCAAAACTTTCAAATCATCATTTGAATCTTCAATAATCTCAGCTAATTTTTTGGCTGTAGATCTTGTATGCGTATATTTGCGTAAGTTTTTCTGAATCGATTGCAATTGAGTTTCTTTACCGATTTCAACCTTAAATTCTTCACAGTTAATTAAATTGATTCGCTGTTCATATCGCGAAAATTGTAATTGAGATTTATTTATCATAGGTGTTACAATCCCCTTTTCTACATACCTTTAGTATACATGAAATGGTACAAAACGGTATATATAATTAC
>JAGHSJ010000047.1 GCA_018065935.1 Candidatus Kurthia equi | reverse complement strand
CTATACTATATAGTGTAAATCAAAAATACCTCGAATTCAAGATATTTTTATAAAAAAACTCAGTGATTTATTCCCTAAAGGCTTAATCACTGAGCAATTTTTTAATTTTCAGGTTTAAATAACTCTTCTATTGCCTGAGCAACCGTTATTCCACCCTGTAAAATTTCTCTTTCAAACTGCGAAACTTGATCTTTCTTCCCTGGAGTTCCATAAAATGCATCTACTAAATGGTCGAGTATCATCGCTTTAAACCATTCTTTCGTTTGTTCATTACGACGATGATCCCATTCACCATTTTCAATACACTGTAAACGGAAAGCTTCAATTGTTTCTAACACTTTGTCTAATCCCTTATTTTCATAAGAAGATGCAGCTAAAGCTTTTGTCGTCCAATTTGGGGTAGCTGGTTGTAAAACATGGAGAAATTGTTTATACTCTGCCACTGTTTTCTTGGCATTACGAACATTATCACCATCAGCTTTATGCACAACAACTGTATCAGCTAATTCCATAATCCCTTTCTTCATTCCTTGTAACTCGTCTCCTGCCCCTGTAAGCACAAGTAATAAGAAGAAATCAACCATCCCACGAACGATTGTCTCACTTTGACCAACACCCACGGTCTCAATCAAAATAATATCATAGCCAGCTGCTTCACAAAGCAACATGGTCTCACGCGTTTTTTTATGGACACCGCCAAGTGTACCAGCTGCAGGAGATGGACGAATGAAAGCTTTTGGCTCACGCGAAAGTTCTTCCATTCTTGTTTTATCTCCTAAAATACTACCTCCATTTATTGAAGAACTTGGATCAATTGCTAAGACAGCTACCTTATGACCTTTTTCAATCAACATTTTACCAAAGGTTTCAATAAATGTACTCTTCCCTGCACCAGGAACACCTGTAATTCCAATACGAATGGATTTCCCTGTATGAGGTAAAAGCTCTTTTAGTAATGCTTGTCCCTCTACCTTATCGTCCAAATTCGAACTTTCTAACAAGGTAATGGCTTTTGCTAAATGTAGTTTCGAGCCAGTTTGTACATCTAGTGCTAATTGTTTTATATTTATTTCTTTGCGTTTTTTTTTGAATTTTCTTCGCTTTGTAGATTCCATACCATCATGCACCGCCTTCACACCTGGTTGTACAAAAAGCGCAGATTCTTTATCGGGCATTAGACTTCCTCGTAACCTAAACGTTCATAAATTACTTCAATGATTTTTTGAGAAGCGATAGGCAATACAGTACCAGGTCCAAAGATTGCTGCTGCTCCTGCTTCATATAAGAAGTTATAATCCTGTGCGGGAATAACACCACCGACGATGACAACGATATCTTCACGTCCAAGTTTTTTAAGCTCTGAAATAAGTGCAGGTACAAGTGTTTTGTGGCCTGCCGCTAATGAAGATACGCCGACGCAGTGAACATCATTTTCTACAGCCATAATTGCCGCTTCCTCAGGTGTCATAAATAACGGAGAAATATCTACGTCAAAACCAAAGTCCGCATATGCGGTAGCTACAACTTTTGCTCCACGGTCATGCCCATCTTGTCCCATTTTAGCAACAAGAATACGTGGACGACGACCTTCATTTTCAAGGAACTCATCCGTCATTTTTTTCACTTCAGTGATAGCTTCTTGGTCTGAATAGTTTGAAGCATATACACCGCTGATAGAGCGTATAACTGCTTTATGACGACTTGAAGCTTCTTCAATGGCATCCGAAATTTCACCTAGTGTAGCACGTGCACGTGCCGCATCTACTGCTACTGCTAGTAAGTTTTCTTCACCATCTTTAGCTGCTTTCGTTAAACGTTGTAAATGACGTTTCACTTCATCATCATCTCGCTCTTGTTTCATTTTATTAATACGGTCAATTTGTGATTGACGTACTAATGAATTATCAATATCCAGAATTTCTATTGGTTCTTCCTCTGCTAAACGATATTGGTTTACACCAATAATTGTTTCTGCTTTAGAGTCAATTTTTGCTTGGCGTTTAGCTGAAGCTTCTTCTACTTTCATTTTTGGAAGGCCTGTTTCAATTGCTTTAGCCATCCCACCTAATTCTTCGATTTCATTAATTAATTTCCATGCAGATTCTGTTAACTCATCTGTTAATTTCTCAACATAATAAGATCCACCCCATGGGTCAATTGTTTTCGTCATCGTTGTTTCTTCTTGCAAGAATAATTGTGTATTACGCGCAATACGTGCAGAGAAGTCTGTTGGTAAAGCAATTGCTTCATCTAATGCATTCGTATGTAACGATTGTGTATGACCCATCGTAGCTGCGTTAGCTTCAATTAAAGTACGCGTCACGTTGTTGAACGGATCTTGTTCTGTTAGAGACCAACCTGATGTTTGAGAATGCGTACGTAATGCCAATGATTTTGGATTTTTCGGATTGAATGTAGACATCATTTGAGCCCAAATACGGCGAGCTGCACGCATTTTTGCAATCTCCATATAATAGTTCATTCCGATAGCCCAGAAGAATGATAAACGTGGAGCAAATTTATCAATATCAATTCCTGCTTTTAATCCTGTACGAACATATTCTAGACCATCTGCTAATGTATAGGCTAATTCAATATCATTTGTAGCACCGGCTTCTTGAATATGGTAGCCAGAGATTGAAATAGAGTTGAATTTAGGCATGAATTTAGATGTATATTCAAAAATATCCGCAATAATTTTCATTGACATCTCTGGTGGATAAATATATGTGTTACGAACCATATACTCTTTTAAAATATCATTTTGAATCGTTCCTGCTAATTTTTCAGGTGTTACACCTTGTTCTTCTGCTGTAACTATATAAAAGGCTAAAATAGGGAGTACAGCACCGTTCATCGTCATTGATACAGACATTTGATCTAATGGAATGCCATCAAATAAAATCTTCGTATCTTCAACCGAGTCAATAGCTACGCCTGCTTTACCTACGTCACCTGTAACACGTGGATGATCTGAATCATATCCGCGGTGAGTAGCTAAATCGAAAGCTACTGAAAGGCCTTTTTGACCCATAGCTAAGTTACGACGATAAAAAGCATTTGATTCTTCCGCTGTAGAGAAGCCAGCATATTGACGAATTGTCCAAGGACGTCCCACATACATTGTTGGATATGGGCCACGTGTATTTGGCGCAATACCAGCTACGTCATTTAAATGTTTTAGTCCTTCATTGTCAACCGCCGTGTAAACTGGTTTAACAGGAATATCTTCATTTGTTAAAAATGATTCTTGGTCATTTGTATATATTTCTTTCGTTAAAACTTCATCGATGTCGATTGTATTAAATACCGGGTTGCTCATCGTTGAACCTCCTTCATGCTCGCATGAATCGTTACTAATTTTTCATACATATCCATACCTGCAAATACATAACCATTCAAGCCTTTTTCTGTCCAATCTGTTGCAAATTTACCCGCAACATCTACCAATACTTTTTCGGGTTTTGATGCTAAAAGTTGTTCCATGATTAGTTGTGTGTCTTCATCTGTTGCTGAAATCACAACATAATCTGCTGTTGTTGAAGCCAACGCTGCTTTTGCGACCTCAATATCAGTTGTTGGTTCGATTAATGTTGGGACAATTCCTGCTGTTGCTAGAACACCTTTAACAAAATCTGTACGTGGTTTAGTTGTTTTTAATTCACCAAATGCTAAAATTTCTGCTTTTAGTGGTTTTTTCGTGAATAATTCACGCAATTCTTCAAAAGGTTGTGCTAGACGATTAACTTCAACAAAGTTTTCTTTAGGTAATTCTTCTGTTGCATCTGCGTAATTATTCGTACCAACTAATACCGTTTTACGTTTTTTTACGTTTTCAATACGTTCGTTCCAAGAAGTTTTTAAATCGGCTTCAATTAGCGATTGCGCTGCCTTGTAACCACCAGCATCTTGAATTTTCAAGAAGTAAGCCCAAGCATCTTTTACTAAATCATTTGTTAATGTTTCAATAAAGTATGAGCCGCCTGCTGGATCAATAACCTTCGTTACATGTGATTCTTCTTTCACTACAAGAGCTACATTTCGTGCAATACGCACGGATTGTTTCGTAGGTGCTGTTAAAATATTATGTGGATGTACGGTTAATACATCGGCTCCACCAATTACTGCTGCGAAGGCTTCATTACCTGCACGTAGTAAATTCACATAAACATCTAATTTTGAAAATGAACGTAAAGATGTTTCAGTTAAAATTTTCACTGGTGCTGGGTTACTTATACCATAGGCTTGCGCAAACGCTTTCCATAAAATTCGATACGCACGGATTTTGGCAATTGCCATAAAGAAGTGTGTATCTACGGCAAATGACGTAAAAATTTTCCCTTCTACTTCCTCAAAAGATGACATTTTCACAAGCTCAGCTGCTTTTGCTAAAGCGATAGCTAATTCCTGTGTTGAAGTAGCACCTTCATAATGTGCATCTAAAGTGTAAGCGCTTAATGTGCGAACATTCGGAAATTCAGGTAGATAAATTGCCTCATTCGATTGTACATAACCAACCTGTTGTTTGTTTTCAATGTATTTGAAAACATCTAAAACGCGAGAATCTTGGACATTCAATCGGAATGGATTTTCAGATAGTAAAGCGCCTAATTGTTGTAATGCTTCACTTGTCCACTCAAAACTTACTTTTCCAACCGAAATAAATTCATTACCTCGTTTGATTGACTCCTTCGCTTGAGCGACAAATTCCTCGATTGTTGTACCGAATGCTTCCTGTGCTACCCCAAAAGCACCGTCAGTTTTCATCGTACGAATTGTAGAAATTTGTTCTTCCAGTTTACCATCCACTTTTTCTAATAGCGTTTCTTTTGTATATAATGGCTCTAGTGTAATACCCTCGATTGTTTTTGTTAGCAAGGATGTGAATGGCTTCCCTTTTAGTGCTGATTCAGCTGCAACTTTCCACTCTTCATAGGTTGGTTCTTGAAATGTTACTTCTCTCATGTTTGTCATATGGACGCGTTGACGCTTCCCCCCTTCAATGATTCTACCTTTATTCTACACAAGAAAACGTAAACGGAAAAGTAAAAAAAAAACAGAAAACCAATATTTCTTGGTTTTCTGACTTTTCCTAATATACAGAAGTGCTTGAAATCGTCATATTTTCGAGCAATTCTTTCACACGAGCGAGAAACTTGCCACAAATCAAACCATCTAAAATTCGATGATCTAATGATAGGCATAAGTTAACCATATCACGTGCAGCAAACATTCCATCGCCTACAATTACGGGTTTTTTTACGATGGACTCCACTTGAAGAATGGCAGCTTGAGGTGCATTTATAATTCCTGCCGACTGTACAGAACCAAATGAACCTGTATTATTCACTGTAAAAGTGCCACCAGTCATATCCTTCACAGTTAATTGTTTTTTACGTCCTTTTTCTGCTAATTGTGCAATTTGACTTGCAATACCTGCGATGGATAATTGATCACAATTTTGAATCACTGGTACAAATAATTCATCGTCAGATGCTACCGCTATCGACATATTAATTGATTTTTTAAGAACAACGGAATCGCCTTTCCAAACAGAATTAAGCATTGGATATTCCTTTAATGCTTGTGCAACTGCTTTCACGAAGAAGGCAAAATACGTTAAATTATACCCTTCTTTTTCTTTAAATTGTGTCTTGTTGGCATTTCTTAATTTCACGAGTTCAGTTACATCTACTTCTACAACCATCCACGCATGGGGTATTTGTGTCACACTATCTACCATACGTTTGGCAATTGTTTTTCGAATAGATGTTAAAGGGATAACAACATCCCCATTGTCTTCTGGTACAGTCTCACGGACGATTGTATCGCGCGCAGCAGGTTTATCCTCCTGTGATAGTTGAGAGGACATCACACCCGACTCAATTGCCTTCATGACGTCTTTTCTTGTAATACGTCCACCTGCTCCTGTTCCATCGATTAAATCGACATTCAAATGATATTCATCAACAAGTTGACTTACTACTGGTGATAGTCTTTTCTTAGCTGAGTTATTAATCGGAGCTGACTGTATTTTGGGTGCGTCTGCTGGCATCTGTGCTTTAGCTTGCTGAATTTGACTTGCAATAGGTGACGATTCTTTAGTTGATGCCTCACCATTTGAATTTTCTACAACAATCGAACAAACTATTTCGCCAACAGCCACCGTTTCACCTTCTGGCACAAGAATTTCTTGTATAACTCCTGATAGTTGTGAAGGTAAATCGGCTGTTACTTTATCCGTTGTTAATTCTGCTAATGAATCATACTGTTCCACTCGGTCGCCTTCTTTTATAAGCCAACGATCAATCGTTCCTTCCGTAACACTTTCGCCTAATTGAGGCATTTTTATATATTCTAACATTGGATTCCCACCTTTTTAGAATTGTGCTAATTCTACAATCGCTTCTTCAATTTGGTCTGTAGTCACCATAAAATCTTTCTCTAAAGCTTGTGCATACGGCATCGATGGTGCATTTGGCGCTGCAAGACGTTTAATCGGTGCGTCTAAATCAAATAAGCAATGTTCAGCAATAATTGCTGCAACTTCTCCAATAATGCTTCCCTCTTTATTATCTTCTGTAATTAATAATACTTTCCCAGTATGTTTTGCTGCTTCAATAATTGTTTGTTGGTCCAATGGATAAATTGTACGTAAATCAAGAACATGTACCGAAATATCTTGTTCCTCTTTTAATTTTTGAGCAATTGTTAATACTTGATTCACCATTAAGCCGTAACTTATGACTGTTAAATCATCACCTTGAAGCTTCAAATCGGCTTTTCCTATAGGAACCACAACATCTCCGTCTGGTACTTCCCCTTTTAATAATCGGTATGCCTTCTTATGTTCAAAATAGAGCACAGGGTCTGGATCTCGGATAGCGGCCTTCAGTAAGCCTTTAGCATCTGCTGGATTTGATGGAATAACAATTTTTAATCCAGGCTGATTTGCAAAAATGGATTCAACTGATTGTGAGTGATAGAGACCGCCATGCACACCACCACCAAAAGGCGCACGAACGACAATTGGACAGCTCCAATCATTATTTGAACGATAACGCATTTTTGCTGCTTCAGAAATAATTTGGTTAACTGCTGGTAAAATGAAATCAGCAAACTGCATTTCAGCAATCGGCTTCATCCCATACATGGCAGCCCCAATTGCTACACCTGCTATCGCAGACTCAGATAATGGTGTATCTATGACCCTTTCTTCTCCAAACTCGTTGTAGAGACCATCAGTCGCTCTAAATACGCCACCTTTTTTCCCTACATCTTCACCTAAAATGAATACATCTTCATCGCGTTGCATTTCTTCACGTATAGCTGAATTAATCGCTTCTATATAAGACATCGTCGTCATTATACGTTTTCCCCCTCTGCATACACATAGCGTAGATTATCCTCTAATGAACCATATGGTGCTTGCTCCGCATAGTTTGTTGCTTCATTGATTTCTATTTTTATCTTGTCATTCATCTCTTCTTTAATTTCGTCGGTTAATATATTTTGTTGTTGCAAATAATGCTCAAACTGAAGTAAACCATCCTTTTCTCGATCTTCAACTAACTCTTCTTCTGTACGATAGATGCGATGGTCATCATCTGATGAATGGGGTGTTAGACGATGACAAAGTACTTCAATTAATGCCGGTTTTCCAGAATCCCGTGCTTTTTTCACCGCTGCATAAACGGCAATCGGGTCCGTTCCATCTACTACATCACCTGGCATACGATAACTTGTGGCACGCTGAGCTACCGTTTCACTGGCTACTTGACGGTCATAAGGTGTTGAAATTGCATATTGGTTATTTTCAACCATTGTGATTACAGGTAATTGATGCACCCCAACAAAATTTAACCCTTCATGGAAATCTCCTTGGTTAGACGAACCTTCACCTAATGTTACAAAAGTATAAAAATCTTGTTTTTTCATTCGTCCAGCTAAAGCCACACCAGCCGCATGAATGACTTGCGTCGTAACTGGCGAAGAACCTGAAAGAATCCGCAATTTCTTATGTCCCCAGTGTGCCTGCATTTGGCGTCCACCTGAGTTGGGATCCTCGCCCTTTGCAAAAGCATTTAGCATGATTTCTTTTACTGTCATACCTGCTTCAAGCACCAAAGCTAAATCACGATAATACGGTGCTAAATAATCTTTCGTAAAATCGAGCGCCAGTGCCGCCCCAATTTGTGCAGCTTCTTGACCTTGACATGAAATAACGAAAGGAATTTTCCCTGAGCGATTAAGTAGCCACAAACGTTCATCAACTCTTCTTGCGCGTAGCATTTTATAATAAATAGCGAGTGCTTGTTCATCAGTAAAACCGTGTTCTTTATGAGAAAGTGTCATTTTCTATTCCTCCTAGTAATGTATGGCTTCATCATGTATCGCTAACGAAACTTCCTGCATCACTTCACTTACACTAGGATGCGGATGGATGGTATGCCCCATCTCCCAAGCTGATGCATCAAGTGTAAAGGCTAGACTTGACTCTGCAATTAGCTCCGTTACATGATCACCAATTAAATGTACGCCTAATAGATCATCTGTATCTTGATTAACAATCATTTTTACGAAGCCAAAATCTTCTCCATTAACAAGTGCTTTGGCATTTCCCTTTAATGGGAATTTTTTCGAAACTATATTTGAAAATTCCACCTTTGCTTGCTGTTCAGTTAGGCCAATATGCGCAATTTCCGGATAACTATAAATACAACTAGGTATCTGTTTTTCATTCACATCTGGTTTTAGGCCTGCCATGTGTTCAATTGCATGAATAGCTTCATGAGAAGCCACATGCGCTAGCTGAATTCCCCCGATAACATCTCCAGCCGCATAGATATGGGCTTCCTTCGTTTGATAGTTTTTATTTACTTGAATATAATTTTTTTCTATTTTAATATCTGTATTTTCAATTCCAATTCCATTTACAATGGCTTCTCTACCAACAGCAACTAAGACTTTATCAAAACATTGTTCTTCTCCATTTATCGTGAGTGTTACGTCGCTTTCTGTTGATTGCGCCTGACTAATGTTCGCCTGTAATTGAACTGTCATGCCTCGCGCTTGAAAGTTTTTCATCAAAGCCTTCGCTATTTCTTCATCCTCAGATGGCAAAAGCTTGTCAAATGCTTCTAAAATAGTGATTTCCACACCTAAGTCAGATAGCATAGATGCCCACTCAATCCCTATTACCCCTCCACCTACGATGGCCATCTTTTTAGGCAGTGTTTCAAGTTGCAATAAATCATCTGAAGATAAAATAGTTGTGTGATTAAATGGTAAAACATCTAGTTGTCGAGGTTTTGAACCCGTACAAATCAATAAATTTTTAGGGACGAGCATTTCATTTTCCTTTTCTAAATCCTCATCATATTCTACTGAAATCGTTCCTGGTAATGGTGAGAAAATAGATGGTCCTAAAATCCTCCCCATTCCTGTATATACATCAATTGATCCTTTTTTCATTAACCCTTGTATGCCTTGATGCAGCTGTGAAATAACCTCATTCTTCCGTGTTTGTGCTTGTGTAAAATTTAGTGAGAAGTTATCCACTTCAACGCCAAAGGAAGCTGCCTTTTTCAAACTTCTCCACTGTTCAGCCGTTTTCAACAATGCTTTTGTTGGTATACAGCCCTTATGTAAACAGGTCCCACCTAATTTATATTTTTCAACAATTGCCACTTTCAGCTTTAATTGACTTGCTCGAATAGCCGCAACATACCCCGCTGGTCCTCCACCTAGAATCACAACATCATATTCTTTCGCCATTACTCACCACTCCTAACGATTACAATTTTTATTTCTTTAGTTATTGAACTTGCCACTGGACCTCTTCATATATGATTATCCCATCCTTTATAAATGGCATGACTAAAGTTTCGTTTATTCATCATACACCATTGAATTATCAGAAAATTCGTTTTAAATACGTTATTATTCTGCTTTATGCAGATTTCTTCTTCCTTATATTGATTCTATCTAAAATATGTCCTCTTGACAATTATTAGCATTAGGGTAAAAATGGATATGATGTAAAAAGGAGTGAAAAACATGGCTCGTTTTCTAGCATTTGTTGTTATTCTTATTCCCATTTTAATGACTGCAGGTGGAATTAAGTTAATGCGTGATACGATTTTTTCAAAACTAATTGAGCCCTTTCCTGTACTGTGGTTACAATTTATCGTCGGCATCCTATTATTTTTAGCAGGCTTTCTATTTTTAGCCGGTTTCCTATTAAATCGCGATCGAAAAAAAGGAAAAGTTTCAGAAAAATTTATGAAAAATACGCAAACAAAATAAAGACTGAAGTAATTGAAAGGTGAAAGGATTTTCTTTTAATCCACTCACCTTTTATATTGTATTCCCTCAATTATCTACCGAATATATATGTATAATGGTTGAAAACTAGTAGAAGTTTATCCTTCCTTACTTTCTAAAACCATAAAAAAGCCCGAATCACATGAATAAATCATGTAATTCGGGTTTTTAAATTTTTTAATTTTTTTTTTGAGCTATAGCTATGCGATTCGGCTCATCTGTAATCCAACCAATAATCACTGGATGTGGGTTGCTAATATAAGGTTCTTTACCCACAACACCATAAAAGCGCAATTTTTTATTTGCAATTTCTGCCTGTTTAAAATATTGTGGCTTATAGTAGCGATTTTTATTCACATGTAATACATCTAGCCAATCCATATTCACTAGATTAGACCAATCAAATTTCTTTGTCGGAATAAACGCTACCTCTGCTGATGGATTTACTTTTTTGACAACTTGAAGGACATCATCATGGAATGATGAAAAATGAATATGCTCTAAATGCATCGTCTTTTTTACAATAACCTCTATATCACTCGGTCTACCTATAAAGGATTCCTTTAACTCAATATTCATCGGAATATTATGCTCATTTACCCATGATAATAATTCCGAAAACTGCAGGATTGGTGCTTTATCACCCTTAACTTTTTTACGCAAAATTTCAGCTAAAGTCAGTTCATTGGTTTGTGCGGAAATGCCGATTAAAGGCTTCATATTCAAATCATGCGTCACTATAGCTACTCGATCCTTCGTTAACTGCAAATCAAATTCTATACCAAATGCGGCTGTTTTCATGGCATCTTTCATCGCCTGTAATGAATTCTCTCTTGCTTTTTTCACATAACCTCTATGAGCATATATTGGAATATTAGACATTAAGCTCACCATTTTCTACTTTAAATGCACCATTTGTTTTCGCTTTTAGCATAGTTGAACGCTTCCCAATTTTTATAATCGTTCCTTGGTTTGCTTCCTTCGTGACTTCAATGGTTTCTTTACCAGCTTCACTAATTTCTTTTAACGCTTTTTGAATTTCTTGATTTAATTGAATAATAGATGCCTTTTTCAATTCAAATTGATACTTTGTATCCTCAAAGAATTCTTGCTGTTGCTTGGTTAGACGATCAATTAATAATTCAAGTTGAGTAATTTTTTTGCTTAATACTGCTACTTCAGCTTCTAGTTCTTTGATTTTTCCTGCTTTGTATCTCACTTCACCCATTTTTTCTCGCTTATCAATTGTATGAAGGATTAACTCAGTTTTACGTTCATGAGAATTTCCAGAAATGGCTGTATGAATCGATTTTTTCGCCTCAGCAATTCCTCCAATAATTTTGCCTTTAAAACCATCTAATTCAATTATATCAGCATTTAAATTCGACCCGATAGAATAAGCTTCAATACAAATTTTATCTCTGGCTGTAATAAATGCTTCATTTGCATGTTTAACAAATACTGAGCCTCCTGCTTTAATTTCAGTTTTTGCATGGCCAAAAACGCCCCCACGGATAAATACATCCCCCTGTAGAGATTCAATGATATTTGCTCCTGAAACGCCTTCTTTTGCTTCAATTGAAATATCACCCGTCGCACGAATAGAATAGCCTGGTAGTACCGTTCCCTGTACTGTAATTGAACCTGCAAACTCTACATTGCCCGTTTCAACACCAATATCCGTTTTGATATTCAAATGTTGTAAAATACTAATTCGACCATCCGAGTCATCTAAAACACCTGATGTTTTTGCTCTAATAACTGTTATTCCATTTTCTACACTTTCATAAACAGAACTAGGGTTATATTTTAATATCAAATCTTTCCCAGCCTTCGCTGGAATTTCTTTTCCTAATATATTTTTACCAGCTATACCATCTGAATGAGGAATTTTTTCACCTAACCATGCATCTTTTTCAATTTCAAAAATAAAATTCATATCAGAAAAATCTGCTTTGCCTTCGCTATCAATTTTAGGCTTACGTGCAGGATTCTTAAAATATGTTATTTTTGCATCCGAACCATTCTCAGGTTCTTTACCTTCCGCAACAATTAGTTTTTTCTTTTTCTCGAGCTCTGTCCACAATATACGCTTTAATCCAAAATGAATACCCATTTCAGAAGCAATACATTCAATTTTTTCATTTAATTCATCTTCATCTTTTACAAACTGATGAGGATCTTCATTGAATTGTAGATTGGCTGACATGAAATCCTTTGAAATCTGAATATTCATTGCAGGAAGCAACAAGCCCAACTCTACGAAATCATTCGAAGAACCATCTAAAAATTTTTTTAAATCGAGGAAACTAGTGATTTTTATTCTTGGATAATCATGTAATAACTTTTCAATTTCTTTTAAAGTTAACTGCTCATTAAGTTTTTTAATATATATTTTATTTTCTTTCGAAATAATTTCTATTTTATCATTTTTAAAAATATCCAATTGGGTTTCACCCTCTCACTTTTTATG
>JAGHSJ010000138.1 GCA_018065935.1 Candidatus Kurthia equi | reverse complement strand
GAACAACGCTTGCTGCTCGTTCAAGATATTCATCTGCATAATGGCTATGTGATTGGGGCGTTAGTAGAGGGAGAATTAGTAGGCATGGCAGCACTTGATTGTCAGTATATTTCAGGCTTTCGTTTACGATTAGCAGAATTGGTTGTATTGGATGGCCAACAACATGCTGCAGTGAATTTATTGAATCATGTAAAGGCGCATGCACGACAACTAGAAGCCGAGGGATTGTATATTTGTGCGACTTCTTCGAAAGAACAAATAGACTTTTACTTACAACAAAATGCCCGATTAGCTAAACGACTTGACGGCTATTTACGCCAACTTTATGAAGCAGAGATTCATTTAGAAATCCCATTGTCGGTTAAATAAAGCCATTCAAATAAAGGACGAATAAAATGAGACTAACTAAAAAATAAACAGCAGTTCCCCACAATGCAGGGCTACCTTTCAACTTTATATCATGCTGTGTATGTTTAGCTGGGATACCGGTTTGAGCTTGTGCAGCCGCGTTATTATAGTTCGTAAGTATGCCACCAGAACTCTTGAAATACAGGATGATCCCAATGGATAGAAGCCCAATGAAAAATGCGACAGGTACGAGAGCCGTGTTAAAATAAAAGCTAATACCTAATGAAATGCCAACTTCGATAAGGATTGTAAAAATGCTATAAAACCAATTTTTGTTCAAAAGAAACACCTCCTGTAAATATATACGCATTATATGTAAGGAATTTCCAAAAAAAATCTTCTGAAGTTTATTTGAATGAAATGTAAAATATAATATGATATGACAAATTATTCCTAAGTGGTTGGCAGAATTGATTCGACAATTAGTCGCATATGACCATGAGCGCGTGATGGATTTAGTTGGAAAAAAATCCGCAGAAAATCTATTTATTATAGGAGATATAGAGGCCTATGGATATAATTCTGATATTCAACGCGTGTTTGGTCAGTTTGAATTAGATAAGTTGGTGGCTGTCTTACTGGATTATGATCATAATTATATCGTGTATAGTGAAGGGTCATATGATATGGAAGGCTTTGCGAAAATAATCAATGCAGATGAGCAATTAACAGGTCTTTCGGGTTTACGCGAAATTGTGCAACCAATGGAACTGTTAATTCATAAGCCTACGAAGCGGAAAAGTGATACGTATTATGCGAAATGTGAGTAATTAGAAGTGACATCAGAAACTTCTTTTGATATGCGTCGTACGACAGTGGAGGACATTCCATCACATATGGAATTGATGCAGTCAATTCCTGAATTTGAAGGTAGTTCAACGAGCGAACAATCGATGAAGCGTACGATTGATAGGGGAACAGGTCGTAGCTACGCGATTTGGGAAGGCGACAAAATGGTGTCCGTTGTATCGACAACCGCAGAAAATACACAATCAGCGATGATTGTCGGCGTTGGTACGAGAGAAGACCATAAGCGTAAAGGCTATGCTTCTGAATTGATGATTAAAATCTGCGAAGAATTGATAAATGAGGGGAAAATCATTTGTTTATTCTATGATAATCCAGAAGCAGGAAAAATTTATCAACGCTTAGGTTTTAAAAAAATCGGTTTATGGAATATGAATGTTTACTAGAATTGAACAGAACCATTGACACTGCCTAGGTTTGTTCTATATAATCGTCTATAGAATATAATGAATACGATGACGGAAAGAGTACGTTTTAAATACGTGTACAGAAAGAGGTTTCTTGGCTGAAAAAACCTTCTCTATTTAATGCCGAAAGCTAATCCTGAGTGCAGTTAATGGCTGCCGGTCACTACGTTATAGTGCTAAGAGATAAAATATCTTTCGGATGTTTTATAAATTAGGGTGGTACCACGAAAACAATTACTCAGTTCTCGTCCCTTTCCAGGGATGGGGACTTTTTATTTTGTTTGCACTTCATCGAAGCATTTACTAATTAGGAGGAAATATCAATGAAAACATCAGACATTCGCCGTAAGTATATTGAATTTTTCGTAGAAAAACAGCATAAACATGAACCAAGTATGCCACTTGTTCCAATTAATGACGCATCATTACTTTGGATTAACTCAGGTGTAGCTACACTTAAAAAATATTTTGATGGTTCTGTTATTCCAGACAACCCACGTATTGTAAATGCACAAAAAGCAATCCGTACAAATGATATTGAAAATGTAGGTAAAACTGCGCGCCACCATACATTCTTTGAAATGTTAGGTAACTTCTCAATTGGTGATTACTTCAAAAAAGAAGCGATTCACTTTGCATGGGAATTCTTAACTTCTGAAAAATGGTTAGGTTTTGAAGCTGAAAAACTTTCAATCACAATCCATCCAGAGGATATGGAAGCCTATGATATTTGGAAAGATGAAATCGGCATCCCAGAAGAACGCTTAATCCGTCTAGAAGGTAACTTCTGGGATATTGGTGAAGGTCCTTCAGGTCCAAACTCTGAAATTTTCTATGACCGTGGCGAACAGTACGGTAATGATTTATCAGATCCTGAATTATACCCAGGTGGAGAAAACGAACGTTACTTAGAAATTTGGAATTTAGTATTCTCTCAATTCAACCATAATCCAGATCATACGTACACGCCACTACCAAAACAAAATATTGATACAGGTATGGGACTTGAACGTGTAGCTTCAGTTATGCAAGATGTACCAACAAACTATGATACAGATTTATTCATGCCAATCATTGAAAAAATCGAAACGTTTGCAGACCGTCGTTACAAACGACCTGGCGAAATCGAATTAAGTGAAATTTTTGGTAGTGAAGAAGATATCAACACACCATTCAAAGTAATTGCAGACCACATCCGTACAGTTGCATTTGCAATCGGTGATGGTGCGCTTCCTTCTAATGAAGGCCGTGGCTATGTATTACGTCGTTTATTACGCCGTGCCGTTCGTTATGCAAAACAAATCGGTATCGAAAAACCATTTATGTTTGAATTAGTACCAACTGTTGGTGCAATTATGGAAGACTTCTATCCAGAAGTATCAGAAAAAACTGCGTTCATTCAACGTGTGATTAAAAATGAAGAACAACGTTTCCACGAAACATTACATGATGGTCTAGGGATTTTCAATGATGTAGTCGCTGCTCAAAAAGCAAAAGGCGAAACATTCATTCCTGGTGCTGACGCATTCCGTCTATATGACACATATGGTTTCCCGATTGAATTAACAGAGGAATATGCTGCTGAGGTAGATATGACTGTTGATGAAGAAGGATTCAATGTTGAAATGGAACAACAACGTAACCGTGCGCGTGCAGCTCGTCAAGATGTTGATTCGATGTCAGTTCAATCAGAAGTTTTAGCAAACTTAAAACAAGCTTCTACATTTGTAGGAAATGATACATTACAAACATCAACTGAAATCACAGCAATCGTTGCTGGTGGAGAAGCAGTTAAAACTGTATCAGAAGGCGAAGAAGCATTAGTTATTTTAACTGAAACACCTTTCTACGCTGAAATGGGTGGACAAATTGCCGATCACGGTACAATTTCAAATGATGCATTCACTGCCTTTGTAAAAGACGTGAAAAAAGCACCAAACGGCCAGCCATTACACACAGTAGTTGTTGAGTCAGGTGAAATGAACTTAAATGACCATGTAACAGCTACAGTTGATCGCGAAGAACGTAATTTAATCGTGAAAAACCACACAGCTACTCACTTATTACAACGTGCATTAAAAGATACATTAGGCGACCATGTTAACCAAGCAGGTTCATATGTAGGTCCAGACCGTTTACGTTTTGACTTCTCTCACTTCGGTGCAACTACGCATGAAGAGTTAGAAACAATCGAACGCGCAGTAAATGAAAAAATCTGGGAAGATATCGAAGTAGTTATCGAAGAAATGTCAATCGCTGATGCGAAAGCAATGGGCGCAATGGCATTATTTGGTGAAAAATATGGTGACATCGTACGTGTTGTTCAAGTTTCGGATTACTCAATCGAACTATGTGGTGGTATTCACGTTAAACGTTCATCTGAAATCGGTTTATTCAAAATTGTTTCAGAAGGCGGTATCGGAGCAGGTACTCGTCGTATCGAGGCTGTAACTGGTAAAGCGGCTTACTTAGCTACAAAAGAAGAACAACACACATTAGAAGCAGCCGCAGCTGTCTTAAAATCGAATGTGAAAGATGTACCAGCTCGTATTGAATCATTACAACATGATTTAAAAGAGTCACAACGTGAAAACGAATCATTATCAGCTAAACTTGCTGGTGCGCAATCAGATGATTTATTAGCTTCAGCAGTTGAAATGAATGGGGTAACTGTTCTATCAACAAAAGTAGAAGCAAAAGATAATAATCAATTACGCCAATTAATGGATGATTTAAAAGAAAAACTAGATAAAGCGGTAATCGTTCTTGGTGCAGTAGCAGAAGGTAAAGTAATGCTTTGTGCAGGTGTATCGAAAGAAATCGCTGGCAAAGAATACCATGCAGGTCAAATTGTCAAAGCGGTAGCCGAACAATGTGGTGGTAAAGGTGGCGGTCGTCCAGATATGGCGATGGCTGGTGCCAAAGATGCAGCTAAATTAGAAGCAGCTTTAGCTTCTGTTTACGACGCATTAAAATAATCTTTCATTTTTTATTTATAAGGATTAAAATGAATCTAAAATTGCATTGATTTTCATCTTCAAATTCATAATAGAAAGCCTAAATTGCATGTTCACATGTGG
>JAGHSJ010000081.1 GCA_018065935.1 Candidatus Kurthia equi | reverse complement strand
GACCCAGCAGAATAGACAAGATGGGCCAACCAGAAATTAGCCCTATGAAAAAGTGAAAGTTAAATGAAAAGTGATATTCTACCCGAAAGGGTTGGAAAGTCATTTACACAAAAATATTGACGCTCCCTAAATAACAGCAGCTGTCTAAAATAGTGGTCTTGTAAAATGCTATAACTACTTTAAAACTAAGTTAGATGATTTAACAATTGAAGTGGAGCATTTAATTTAGTCTCCGTAAGCTATTTTTTGTGATTTGAAGTTTGTTAAAAAAGTTGATAACTAGAAAAGTGTAATCCTATCAATTTAAAGGATTACACTTTTATTTTGTGGACCCTCATGTGCCGTGGCGACAACGAACCAATGAAAATGCAAATGAGTTACTTAGAGAGTGCTTTCCTAAAACAGAAGACATGACAGACTGTTCGATTACGTATGTTGACCATTGTATAGAAAAAACTAAATAAACGTCCGCGTAAATGTTTGGAGTGGAAAAGTTCTTATGAAATTTTCTTTAATGAAGTTTTGCGCTTAATTTGACTATTTCAGTCACTAAAAAACCCTCGTTCACTTTTCAGTGAGCGAGGGTTTCATTAGGAAGGCGTTAGCCTATTTTTTTTCGACTGCTTCTTTTTCAGCATTATCTACATGTTTAGCAGGAACTGTTGCACGTTTTAGGAAGAATCCTAAAATTAGGGCAACTACTGAAATGAATGTTGAGATTAAGAATGCAAAGTTGATACCGTCTATTTGCGCTTGTTTTGCCATAGTAGAAGCTAAATCTTTTGCATATTTTGTAGCTTGTGTTTGTGCTTCTGTTTGATCAGTACCACCAGAGATTAATTCCATTGCTTTATCTTTTGCTTTTTGAGCAACAGTTTTTTCAATGTCCATATCCTCTACACTGCTATTCATACGGTTTGTCATGATTGTGATCATAATAGCTGAACCAATTGCACCTGCAACTTGTTGAAGTGTGTTATTGATTGCAGTACCGTGTGGGTTTAAGCGTTGTGGTAATGAGTTTAAACCATTTGTCATGATCGGCATCATTACTAATGAAATACCAAACATGCGGACTGTATAAATAATAATTAAGTGCGTATAAGATGTATCTAATTCTAATTGTGTGAAGAAGAATGTAGAAACAATGATTATTGTTAAACCGACAAGAGCTAATGGACGAGGTCCGATCTTATCGAATAATTTACCTGTAATAGGAGACATCAGACCCATGATGATGGCACCTGGTAATAACATTAAACCAGCATCTAAAGGTTCGATACCACGAACGTTTTGTACGTATAATGGAATTAAAATCATACCTGAGAATAATGCCATTGCATTTACAACAGAAATGGCACTACTTAATGCGAACATTGGGCTCTTATATGTTTCTAAACTTAATAATGGTTTATCAAGTTTAAGCTGACGTACAACGAATAAGATTAATGCGATAGTACCAATTGCGATAGTACCCCAAACTTCGATTGCGTCCCAACCAGCTTGAGAAGCTGTAGAGAAACCGTATAATAATCCACCGAAACCAATTGTAGATAAGATAATTGAGAAGACATCGATTGATACTTTACGAGTTTCCATGATGTTATCGAATTTGAATACAGCAAGTAATAATGAAATGACTGCGAATGGTAAGATAACGATGAATAGGTAATGCCATGAGAAGTGCTCTACTAAGTAACCTGAAAGTGTAGGTCCAATAGCTGGAGCCATAATCATTACAAGACCGAAGATACCAAGTGCTGCCCCACGTTTTTCAACTGGGAAGCTAGCAAGCATGACGTTCATTAGTAAAGGACCCATTACTGCTGCCCCAACAGCTTGAATCATACGTGCTGTTAATAGTATTTCAAAAGTAGGCGACCAGATAGCTAAAGCTGTACCGACTACGAAAATTGCCATTGATGTTACGAATAATGTTTTGTTTTTAAAGCGTGTAATTAAAAACGCACTAGCTGGTACTAGGATACCTGTAATAAGCATATATCCAGTAGCAAGCCATTGAACTGTAGGTGGTTCCACATCAAAATCATCCATAATTGAGGGAAGAGCTACGTTAAGAAGCGTGTTGTTTAAGAACGCTACAAATGCCCCCACAAATAGAATGGCTATCATTAAATAAGGAGGCTTTTTAATAGTTTGTTGCATATTTTGAATTCCCTCTTTGCTTCATATTATTTTAAGTTTACTTGATTAATTTTATACTCCGAGTCCAATTTTTGCAATAAAAATATTTCGAGAGCTTTTAAAAGCCTATAACATTAGTTTTTTGGTAGCGATTTCAAATTGGGTTTTTGGTTCAAGACACATAGATTTCTCTCATGTAAAAGTTGAAATTATAATGTAAGTTCATCTGTAAAGACAGAAAAGGAAATATGCTAAATTAAAAAAATATCGTCAAAATGAAAGATATGAAATAAGCCTTTTCAAAATTTATGGATGTGTTTTAAAAGAAATAGCCAACTAATTCGCGAAAAGAATTAGTTGGCTATTTCACATTTATTGTCCTAATGCTGGTAGTAGAAATTGATTAATGGCTAAAGAAGCAGCACCGATTAAAATGGCGTTGTCATCAAGTGTAGAGAACTCAATATTGACATCTTCTTTGAAAAAAGAGGAAGATTTATCATTCACATACGCTCTTATTGGTTTCTCTAGTTGATCTTGAAGTAGGGTAATACGGTTTCCAATAATAATTTTTGATGGATTAAAGGTATAAATTAAGTTCATTAAACCAATGCCAATATATTTCGAGAAGTTTGTTAGGAGGGGAGTTAGTTTGTCATCTGTATAGGTCATTTCTAAAATATCTTCAATAGTCACATGTTCCATTGTGAATTCAGTTTCTACTTCTTTTACCAAAGCTGATTCAGATGCGTATGCCTCCCAACAACCTGCACGCCCACAACGACAGGTTTTTCCATCCATTTGAATAATCATATGTCCACTTTCGCCAGAGAAGCCTTGGTCACCTAAGAACAGTTCGCCATTCATCATAGTACCCACACCAATACCGTATCCAATACTGACAAATAGTAAATTTTGATGTTGTTGATTGTATGTATAAGAATATTCGCCGAAAGCACCAGCATTTGCTTCATTACTAATAATGGTTGGGTACGTAACATAGGGCTGTAATAGCGTACGTATATCTACATCATGCCACTGCAAGTTAGATGCCTTTAAAATAATTCCGTTTGTATCGATTAATCCAGGTACAGAAATTGCTAATCCAACAATATGGTAAGGGCTTGGAGGAACATGTTGTTCTAAAAGGTGTATAAGCGTAATTATTTTTTCTAGGTATTTTTCTAATGTGGTGTCTAAGATGAATTCTTTTACCTTCCAGATAATCTCGCCATTTAGATTGGTAATTACCCCACTTAAATAGTTAACGCCAATATCGATACTAAGCGCATAACCAGCCTGTGCATTTAATTTTAATAAATTTGGTCGGCGCCCTCCAGTAGATTCTTCCTTACCCGCTTCAATAATGAATTGTTCCTCTATTAGTTCATTTACTAGATTTGCAACGGTCGCTTTTTTTAATTGCGTGTTCTCAATCAGTTCATTTCTTGAAATGGTTTGGTTTAAAAAGACCTGCTGTAGGATGATTTCTTTATTAAATTTTTTACCAGTTTGTTGATTCCAGGACATATTAATCACCTCCGCTGTTCACACCATTATAAGCATAAATGGATAATTTTGCACATTTTAAAAAACTTTGTCTTATGAATAGACAAAGGAAAAACGTAATGGTATTATTTGGTTGAATTACATTATTAGACATAAGGGGGATTTATATGAAAACGTTTATGAGTAAATGTAAGGGTTTACATCTTGTTGTATTAATGCTGTTAGTTGTATCAGTGTTAGCCGCGTGTGGACAGGATTCAGGTTCAGGTGACAAAAAGAGTGAGAAAAAAGCAGAAACAACAAAAATTGGACTTTCTGTTTCAGATTTAACGCTAGAACGTTGGCAGCATGACCGTGACTTCTTTAAAGCTAAAGCTGAAGAGCTAGGTGCTGAGGTTATTGTACAATCTGCTGATGGTGATGAAGCAAAACAATTATCACAAATTCAAAACATGCTTTCTCAAAATATCGATGTATTAGTAATCATCGCAATTAACTCAGACTCTCTATCTACTGTAGTAGATCAGGCAAAAGCTGAAGGTGTGAAAGTTGTTGCTTATGACCGTTTAATCAATAATTCAGAAATTGATGCATATGTGTCATTTGATAATGTACGTGTAGGTGAAATGCAGGCACAAGCTTTAGTAGACATAAAGGATTCAGGTAATTTCTTCTTAATGGGTGGTTCACCAACGGATAACAACGCGAAAATGTTCCGTGAAGGACAAATGAATATTATTCAACCATTAGTAGACTCAGGGAAAATCAAAATTGTTGGCGATCAATGGGCTGATAACTGGGATGCAAATGAAGCGTTAAAAATTATGGAAAATGCTTTAACAGCTAATAAAAATAAAATTGATGTAGTTGTTGCTTCAAATGACAATACTGCTGGTGGAGCAATTCAAGCTTTAGAAGCGCAAGATTTAGCTGGTAAAGTTTTAATTTCTGGTCAAGATGCTGACTTAGCAGGTGTTCAACGTATTGCAGAAGGCTTACAAACGATGACAGTTTACAAACCTATTAAAACAATTGCTGAGAAGAGTGCGGAAGTAGCAGTTCAACTTGGTAAAGAAGAAAAAGTTGCAGCAGATACAACAGTAAATAATGGTTCTATGGATGTACCTTACATCATGCTAGATCCAGTATCTGTTGGTAAGGATCAAATTATGGACACGGTTATTGCAGATGAATTCCACTCATATGACGATGTGTACAAAAATGTTCCAGAGAAAGATCGTCCGAAAAAATAAGTAAATAAGGAGGGAGAAATACCACCTCCCTCTTCTTTACCTAATAAAATCCATGGGGTTAGCGAGGGATTTAAATGGAAAAGTTCGCATTAGAAATGAAGGGAATCACGAAAGAGTTCCCAGGTGTAAAAGCACTTGATCAAGTAACGTTCTCAGTGAAAAAAGGAGAAATTCATGCGCTTTGTGGAGAGAATGGAGCAGGGAAATCTACCTTAATGAAAGTATTAAGCGGGGTTTATCCTGAAGGTACATATACAGGTAAAATTTTTATCGATAATAAAGAAGTTCATTTTAGAAATATTAAAGAATCACAAGATGCGGGTATCGCGATTATTTATCAAGAGTTAGCTTTGATTAGTGAATTATCGATTGCAGAAAATTTATTCTTGGGTCACGACTTAATGCGACAAAAGGTGATTAATTGGAATGAAATTTACCGACAAGCCTTGATTGCATTAAAAAAAGTTGGACTAGAGGTAGATCCACAGCTTCCAGTGAAGCACTTGACAGTCGGCAAGCAACAGCTTGTTGAAATCGCAAAAGCTTTAATGAAGAAAACAGATATTTTAATTTTAGATGAACCGACTGCAGCTTTAACGGAAAGTGATGTTGCCATACTTGTGAAGTTATTAAATGAATTACGAGAAGAAGGGGTAAGCTGCGTTTATATTTCGCATAAACTAGGTGAAGTAATGGAACTGGCAGATTCTGTCACGATTTTACGAGATGGAAAAACGATTTGTACGGACCCAATAGCGGAGCTAAATGAAGAAAAAATTATTACAAAAATGGTAGGACGTGAATTAACAGAGCTCTTTCCATATGAAAAGAGATCTATCGGTAATGAAGAAGTTTTACGCGTTGAAAATTATACAGCCTATGATAAAGCTGGAAAAGTAGTGTCATCGAATATCAATTTCAATTTAAAAAAAGGTGAAATACTTGGAATATCGGGCTTGATGGGTGCAGGACGTTCAGAATTATTCATCAGTCTATTTGGAGGACTTCCTGGTAAGAAAGAGGGCACTGTAATTATCGATGGCAAAAAGGCAACGATAAAAACGCCAGCACAAGCAATAAATGAAGGGCTAGCGTATGTATCAGAAGACCGAAAACGTTATGGTCTCGTATTAGGAATGAATATTACCCAAAATACGACGCTTATCGCCTTGAATAAAGTAATGAAATTAAAAATGATTAATAAAGCAATTGAAATTAAAAGTGCGCAAGAAATTACAGATCGTATGAAATTAAAAGCACCTAACTTAGATGTAGCAGTAGGTAAGTTGAGTGGTGGGAATCAGCAAAAAGTAGTACTTAGCAAATGGATTATGAATAATCCAAAGCTTTTAATTTTAGATGAACCTACTCGCGGTATCGACGTAGGAGCAAAATATGAAATCTACAAAATTATGAATGAGCTTGTGGCACAAGGTGTAGGGATTGTGTTAATTTCTTCTGAACTACCTGAAGTGCTCGGAATGTCTGATCGAATTCTCGTAATGAGTGAAGGACAAATCACTGGTGAATTTAGCCGTGAAGAAGCAACACAAGAAAAAATCATGGTGTGCGCGACAGGGGGAGAAAAAATTGGCTAATCAGCAAGCAATGGTGGAACAACCACAAAAAGATAATAAAAAAGGTAAGCTGAAATTTAAATTTGATGTTCAATCATACACGTTAGTTATTGCTTTAGTAAGTATCGCTGTTATTTTTACAGCATTAACGGGCGGGGAATTCTTATCTTCACGTAATATCTCAAATTTGTTTACTCAAATGTCGATTATCGCTATTTTAGCGATTGGGATGACATTAGTAATAGTAGCAGGGCATATTGATTTATCTGTTGGTTCAATTGTCGGACTAACAGGTGGTATTGCTGCCATGTTACAAGTATGGCATGGATGGAGTACACCAGTAGTAGTTGTTGTTGCAATTGCTTGTGGGGCTTTACTAGGTTTATGGCAAGGTTGGTGGGTTGCCTATCGTGCCGTTCCAGCGTTTATTGCTACATTGGGTGGCATGTTAATTTTCCGAGGAATCTTAATTGGTTTATCAAATGGTTCAACGATTGCCGGCCTTGATGTTAGCTTCAAACAAATTGGTAATAGTTACTTACCATTCATAATTGGTTACATAATAGTAGCCATTGCGATACTAGCAATTGTGTATTTTACCATTTCTAATCGTAAAAAACGTGAAAGTATGGGACTTCTTGTAGGTTCAGCTGCAATTGACTATAGCAAAGCTGGTTTATATTCAGTGATTATTTTTGTCATTACATTTTTGTTAAATCGTTACTTAGGAATTCCAACACCATTTTTAATCGTTGTATTTATGGCATTAATCTTCGTCTTTATTACAACAAAAACAGCATTCGGTCGTCGTGTCTATGCGATGGGTGGAAATGCAGAAGCAGCCTCACTTTCGGGGATTAATATTAAACGAAATACATTAGGCGTATTTGTCATCATGGGGGCATTAGCTGGTGTGGCAGGCGTTTTATTAACGGCTCGTTTAAATGCAGGAACTGTAGCAGCAGGTGATGGTTATGAATTAGATGCAATCGCTGCCTGTGTAATTGGTGGTACAAGTCTTGTCGGTGGTAAAGGTAAAATTTTAGGCGCGTTAATTGGTGCATTAATTATGGCATCTATTGATAATGGAATGTCGATGATGAATATCGGTGCTTACTGGCAATACATTGTAAAAGGCTTAATTCTTATTTTAGCTGTATGGGTAGATGTAATTGATAAAAACAAATAATAAACAATAGAGGAGAATGAATGATGGCTTATTTTGAAAATATCTCAAAAATTAAATATGAAGGACCACAATCAACAAATGCTTTAGCTTTTAAATATTATAATCCTGAGGAAAAAATCGGCGATAGAACAATGGAAGAAATTTTACGTTTTGGTGTAGCTTACTGGCATACATTCACATATGACGGTTCGGATCCATTCGGTGCTGGAAACATGGAGCGTTCTTGGAATCACTTAACAGGGTTAGAGTTAGCTAAAGCACGCGTAGCCGCTTCTTTTGAATTCTTTGAAAAAATTGATGCCCCTTACTTCTGCTTCCATGATGTAGATGTAGCACCTGAAGGCAAAACTTTAGAAGAAACAAATAGAAACTTAGATATTATTATTGATGAAATTGAAAAACATTTAAAAACGTCAAAGACAAAATTACTTTGGAACACAGCAAATATGTTTTCAAATCCACGCTTCGTTCACGGCGCAGCAACTTCACCAAATGCAGATGTCTATGCATTTGCAGCAGCAAAAGTGAAAAAAGGGCTGGAAGTAGCAAAACGCTTACATGCAGAAAACTATGTATTCTGGGGTGGTCGTGAAGGCTATGAAACATTATTAAATACAGATATGAAACTAGAGCAAGATAACTTAGCGCGTTTCTTCCATATGGCACTAGACTATGCAAAAGAAATTGGCTATGAGGGACAGTTCTTAATCGAACCGAAACCAAAAGAGCCAACAAAACATCAATATGATTTTGATGTAGCAACAGGTATTGCATTCTTACGCACATACGGTTTAGAAGATAAATTCAAATTTAATATCGAGGCAAACCATGCAACATTAGCGGGCCATACATTTGAACATGAACTACACACAGCTCGTATTCATGGGATGTTGGGTTCTGTCGATGCAAACCAAGGGGACCCATTACTAGGCTGGGATACAGATGAATTCCCAACAGATTTATATACAAATACATTAGCAATGTATGAAATTTTGAAAAATGGTGGCTTAGGTTCGGGCGGCTTAAACTTTGATGCAAAAGTTCGTCGTGGCTCATTTGAACAGGATGATTTATTCTACGCACATATTGCAGGTATGGATTCATTTGCCATCGCATTAAAAGTAGCACATAAACTATTAGAAGACCGCGTATTAGAAGATTTCGTAGATAGCCGTTATGATAGCTATAACTCAGGCATCGGCCAAAAAATCATTTCAGGTACAACAAACTTCAAAGAATTGGAAGAATATGCATTAGGCTTAAAAGAAGTGAAAAATACATCTGGTCGCACAGAAAAACTAAAAATGATTATTAATCAATATGTATTAAATACACTGTAATAAGTGCGTACCACAGAATAAACTACAAAAGCTGTCTTTTAAGGACTTTCCTTGCAAGGCAGCTTTTTCATAGAAACGAATTATAGGATAGGGGAGATCAATATGCAGTATGTGTTGGGAATTGACTTAGGAACGAGTGCGGTAAAAACCTGCTTGATGAGTGAAGCGGGACGTATCGTAGATGAAGCTTCATTTGAATATAAGCTGTACCACGAGAAACCAGGATATTCAGAGCAAAATCCTTCAGATTGGTTAGCAGGTGTAGAACAAACAACGAAGGAAATTGTTGGACGTTTTACAGAAAATATGGAGCAAATCATCGGCATCAGCTATTCCGGTCAAATGCATGGTCTCGTGATGTTAAATGAAGCTGGTGAGGTTTTACGACCAGCTATTTTATGGAATGATACACGCACAACGGCTCAGTGTCATGAAATTGTGGAAGCAGTAGGCCAAGATAAATTAGTGGCGATTACAAAAAATCCAGCGTTAGAAGGTTTTACGCTACCAAAATTGCTTTGGGTGAAGGAAAATGAACCAGCTATTTATGAACAAATGGCACACTTCTTATTACCAAAGGATTATGTGCGTTATGCCATGACAGGTGAATTACATCTAGAGCGTTCAGATGCAGCGGGTACATTATTATTAAATGTCGAAACAGGTGAGTGGAGTGAAGAAGTTGCACAGGCAGTAGGTGTAGATGTAGCAATTTGCCCATCGTTAATTGATGCAACAACTGAAGTAGGTACGATTACGAAGGAGTTTGCAGAACGTACAGGCTTGCACCAAAAGACGAAAGTATATGGTGGAGGAGCGGACAATGCGTGTGGAGCGGTGGGGTCAGGTATTGTATCAGAAGGAAAATCAATGGTAAGTATTGGAACTTCGGGTGTATTGTTAGCATATGAAGGCGATGCGAAAAAATTTTTCCAAGGAAAAGTTCACTACTTTAATCATGCTGTTTCAGATGCTTATTATACAATGGGTGTTACTTTATCAGCTGGTCATTCATTAAGTTGGTTCAAAAATACCTTTGCTAAGGAACAGTCTTTTAATGACTTAGTTGCACAAACAGAAGAGATTAAAGCAGGGAGTAACGGGCTATTATATACACCATATTTAGTAGGTGAACGTACACCTTATGCAGATAGTCATATTCGTGCCAGTTTTATAGGCATGGATGCAACACACACATTGCCTCATTTTACAAAGGCAGTAATGGAAGGAATCACCTTCTCGCTGCGAGACACTTTAGAAATTTTCAGGGCATCTGGAAAAACGATTCAGGACATCATTTCAATTGGTGGCGGTGCGAAGAATCCAACATGGCTTCAAATGCAGGCAGATATTTTTAATGCCACTATTTATAAATTGGATAGTGAACAGGGGCCAAGTGTAGGAGCATGTATGATTGCGTTGGTTGGTTCAGGCTTAGTTGAAAATTTTGAGCAAGCCGTTGAAAAATGCGTGCATATTGCGGAAAGCTATCAGCCAAACACAGAAAATGTAGCCACATACGATGAGGTCTACGCAATTTATCAACAGATTTATGGACAAACAAAATCATTAAATGATGCACTTCAAGAAATGAGATAAGGAGGGATTTTAGTGAAAAAAGTAAAGTGGGGAATTTTAAGTACAGCTAATATTGCACTGACACAATTAGTACCAGCGATTGAGCGAGCAATTAACGCAGAAGTCGTTGCCATTGCAAGTCGAGGGCCTAAAGTTCACGCGATAGCAGACGAGTTAAAAATCGAACGAGCATATGAAAGCTATGAGGAATTATTGGCAGATGAGGATATCGAGGTGATCTATATTCCATTACCAAATAATTTACACAAAGAATGGGCGATGAAGGCGGCTACGGCTGGGAAGAATGTACTTTGTGAAAAACCGGTTGTTTTAGCACAGCAGGATTTAGAAGAAATTATTCAGCATTTTGAAAAGCATGGCAAGTTGTTTATGGAGGCTTTCATGTATCAGTTTCACCCACAACATCAGCGTGTAAAAGACATAGTTGCCAGTGGTGAAATTGGCGACGTAAAATTATATAAATCAAGCCATTCTTTCTACTTTGAAAATAGTGAGGGAGATATTCGCATGGACAAAGAAAAAGGTGGCGGTGCGTTATGGGATGTTGGCTGCTATTCTCTACATGCTCTGCAATATCATCTAGGAGCAGATGTAGAGCAAATGACATTTCGTGCGAAATATGATGAAGCAACAGGAGTGGATGTTTCAGCATACGGTATTATTGAATACAAAAATGATGTAACAGCAGTCATTGATTGTAGCTTTGATATGGTGGGGCGTAATACGTATGAAATCGTTGGAACAAAGGGAAGCATCCAAGTGAAAAATGCCTTCCGTCCAGATACATTTGGTGGAGATGCGCAGGTCATTATTACGACAGGTATGCAAGAAAGAACGGAATATATTCAAGGGGATATTTATAAATTAGAAGTAGAATATTTTTCAAATCTTGTTCGCCAAGGTGGCAGTTTACACCAGCAACATATGTACTCACGCCAGACGACGAAGCTACTATTACAAGGTCATGCGAGCTTAGAAGGAGTTTAAGGCATGGATAGAATAAAACAAACAAACTTCGGGCAACTAGATGGTATAGCAATCATCGAGACGACGATGACCAATCGTAATGGAATGGCGGTTTCAAGTTGTACATATGGGGCAACATTGACCAAAATTCTCGTTGCAGATTATGAAGGAAAACTAGAAAATGTCGTGTGTGGCTTTCCTTCGGTTGATGGTTATGTGCAGCAACCTCAATTTTTTGGGGCGACAATTGGACCTTTTGCGGGGCGCTTACAAAATGCAGAGATTCAAATTGATGAGCAAATTTTTCAGATACAACCGAATGAAGGGGAACATTTATTGCATGGCGGAACAAATGGTTTTCATCAAGCAATCTGGCGTGTGTCAGTTGAAGAAACAATTGATACAGCTTCGACAATTTATGAATTGAACTATTTGAGTGACTATCCAGCAGAAATTCATATGAAAGTAACATTCACTTTGACGGATAAGGATGAACTTATTATATTATATGAAGGAACTCCAAATGCGGACACGTTATTGAATTGTACAAATCATAGTTATTTTAATTTATCAGGGGATTTAAAACGAAGCATTCATCAACAGCAACTGAAAATTCCAGCAGTGAATTTTATTCCAATTAATCAAAGTGGATTGCCCCTTGGAGAGGTGCGAGCGGTGGAGGGAACTGTCTTTGATTTTGAAAACGGCAAACGCTTAGAAGAAATCATTGGGGCAAATGAGGAGCAAATCGAGTTTGCGAGCGGTGGATTGGACCACCCATTTATTTTACAAGGGCGTGAAATTGAATTTGTAGATGAAGAGAGTGGACGTAAACTAACGATTGTCACCGAGGATCAAGTAGTGGTCGTTTACACAGGAAATAAAATTGGTGATAGCTTTGATTTTACAGAAGCTAAAGCACAGGATTTTTTAGGCGTTTGTTTAGAAGAACAAAACTATCCGAATAGTAGTCTGCATACACATTTTCCACATTCGATTGTGCGAGCAAACGAATGTTATCAAAAAAAGACAATTTATCAATTTGGATTAAAAAAATAAACTAAAAAAGCCGAAATTCCTTTGAGAACTTCGACTTTTTTAGTTGGCTTTTTCTAAAATGATTTGTAAAATTTCATTGGCACATAGCGCATCTGCATCGGCTGTATGGTGATGCAAGAGTGGAATATTATAGGTTTCGGCAATAACATTTAAATTATATTTCGGGCTGTCTAAATATTTACGTGCCATTAATACAGTACAGGCTGCTTGATTAGTTGGGCGAATGCCATTTCGAAAGAGCTCAAGAGCTAAAAAATTATACCAATCAAAACCAATATGATGACTGACAATCGGAAGGTCACCTAAAAACTCTTTGAAATCGTGAATGACAGGTTTTATTGTTTGTTCATTTTTTACGCGTTCATTGGTAATCCCATGAATATGTGCATTTTTAATCGGCTTTTCGGGATTAATAAAGCGATGGAATAAGTCTACTTGTTTCCCATTTCGAATTTTTAACGCAGCAATTTCCACGATTTTATCACCTCGTGCAGCTGAACCGCCTGTCGTTTCAATGTCGGTCACGATATATTCATCTGCATCTTGCAGGATTTGAATCATTTGAGGGACTTTTAAACGTGGGCTATATGCTGTTAAAAAAGTACGTAAATACTGTGCGGCCAGTTTCGTATTATAGTAATGACCATATTGTGAGATAGCAAGATAGCCGGCTTCCTCTAACTCTGCGATTACATGTTTTGGATAATAAGTTAGTAGTTCTTCTTTTTTGGCGAATGTCACAATGGAACAGCCAATTAATACTCGAATATGAATGCGTTCTAACGTAAACGGCATAAAATTATCGCCTCCATAGATGTTTTGTTTTAATTAAAACATTCCGAGTATGTAAAAGAAAGAATTAGGCTTTATAGTAGAGGAACGGATTGGAGGAGATGATTCGTCATGAAAAAAACAACGCATCCACCAGCAGGTGCGCATCCAATCATCTTTATTTTAGGTGCATATAACTGGGCGTATTTATTTTCTCCTGTATTAATCGAAGCAGTTATTATTGTTTTAGTCGCTCTCGTACTAAATAATTTGAGAAGTAATCGAGCATATCCTGTATTTTGGAGATGAGATTAGCTATTCATATTTTTTATTTCCCCTATAAAAAAATGTATTTTAAATAAAAAGAATATGCT
>JAGHSJ010000070.1 GCA_018065935.1 Candidatus Kurthia equi | reverse complement strand
AGTTTAATGTATGTCGATTTTTTTGTGGTTCAATATAAGATTAGCTGTAACAAAAGAAACGTACCCAATTACGCTTTGTAGTGATACATTTAAAGGAAAAGAAAAATAAGGATGATGAGCATGAATTTATTTGTAGTAAGTGATATTCACGGGATGTATAAGCAATTTGAGCAAATGTTAACGCATTGGGATAAAGAAAGTACGCTTGTCATTTTGGGCGACCTTATCGACCGAGGACCACGATCTTTGGATGTGATACATAAAGTGATGGAGCTTAAACATACATATGGTGAGCAAGTTATTTTCTGCAAAGGCAATCATGAGGACATGCTATTGAACTATATTGAACAGCCTGAAAGTAATTATGAACGCTATTTTCGAAATGGCGGAAGAGAAACAATGGTCAACTTTTTTGAATCATTACCACAAGATATTAAGGATATTAGTGAGCTTGAGCAAGCTAATATCGTAAAGGCAAATTTCAAGGACGAACTGGCCTTTTTAGAGACTGCTAAATTACATGTGGTTATTGGGGATGTACTTTTTACACATGCTGGTTTTGATTCAGCTAATACAGATTTTACGATTACGACTAATCGTGATTTTATATGGATTCGTGAGCATTATTTAAAGGAAAATGGCACACCCTATGTTAATGTATTTGGCCATACGCCATTAAAATATATTCACGAATCGAATGAGGTTTGGCAAAGCGCGGACGGAAAATATGTGGCAATAGATGGCGGTTGCTATTTTAGTGGCCAATTAAATGGCGTGTTCATGTCAGAACATGGCGAAGTGCTTGAAATTTATCATGTGAATGGGGATTCAAGTGCTAGTTATATTGACTAAAATAAAATTTCACTTTTAAGGGGTGCGAAAAAATGGGTTTTTTTGATGGATTAATGGGAAATTCAAGTGAGCTAGATTTAGCAAGTGTTGAAAAAGAAAATAAGGAAATTCTAACAGAAAATGAGCGTGTTGAAAAGGCATATAAAGTTATTCGAGATACATTCATCTTTACAGATAAGCGATTAATTTTGATCGATAAGCAAGGCGTTACAGGCAAGAAAACAGAATACTTGTCGATTCCTTACAAAAGCATCATTAGCTTTTCAATAGAAACAGCAGGTACATTCGATTTAGATGCGGAATTAAAAATTTGGATGTCAGGGGTCGCGGTACCGCTTCAGAAGAAATTTAATAAGTCTACAAATATTTATGAATTACAACGCGTGTTGGCAAAGTATATCTTGAAGTAGATAAATTGAAAAAGGTACGTCAGAAAATAGTTTTCTGGCGTTTTTATGCTGGTTTTAGTTATTGTATAAATTCCTTATCAGCGCTATCATGTAATTCACATACAAATGGGAGTGAATATCATACCTATATATAACAAGCTTATTCGAGATCGAATTTTAGAAATCCTCGAATCAAAAGGACTTACATATAACGCATACACCTTATTACCAGATCAATATTTAACAGAAATCAAAAAGAAACTTTATGAAGAAGTGAAAGAATTTGATGAGACAACAAATGAAATGGATGCGATTGAAGAGATGGCAGATGTTTTAGAGCTACTGCATGCGGCTTTGAAAGTATATGGTAAATCATTTGATGAATTGGAAGCGGTTCGTATAAAGAAAAAGGACGAACGAGGAGGCTTTGATAAAGGTCTATATTTAATCGACGTTCAGGACAAATAAATTATTTGTTGAAGAAAGAAACAAAGAGGTGAGCAATATGCGCAAAGTGTGGTTACTAAGTTTTCTCCTCCTCACAGGCTGTAGTCAATTAGTAAATGAACCAGCAGTAGAGGAAAAAACACCGCAGCAACAACTAGCACAGATGCAAGAGGAAATTTTAACCGAGCTTGAACAACAACAGCTCATTTTAGGAGAAACAAAGCAGCAGGATTTACAAAATTATAAGCAGCTAGATGACAATCATTTTACGCTTTCAGATGATTTTAGTGTAGCCATTCAAACGAAAGATCAATTGGTTGAACAATTAACGATTACACTGCCTGAACAAGTAGCGGCAGAAAATATCGAGACAACCTTTACTTTTGAAGAAAATGTAGAGGGACAATGGTTGGTCGAACAAAATATGGTGACGGCATTACAACTAACGAGAACAGCACCTACATTCAAACAACAAATTTATAGCTTGCCACTAGCTGAAAAAGTAGGGCAAATGCTCATGATAGGGATGGACGGGACAACAGTTTCCAAAGAGTTAAAGCAGGCGCTACAACAGCATATTGGTCATGTCATCTTATTTAAGAAAAATATTACGTCGACTGAACAGTTGCGTGCACTTATAACTGGAATTGATGCAGTAGAAACAGATTTTCCAGTATGGGTGGGAATTGATGAAGAAGGCGGAAGCGTGTCGCGTTTACCAAATGAGCTTGTTAAATTACCATCTGCACACGTGTTGGCTTCCAAGTACTCAGCCATTCAGGTTGAGGCCATCTCCAAACAATTAGGTGTAGCACTAGCAAGTAACGGAATCGATATCGATTTTGCGCCCGTTATGGATGTGAATAGTAATCCACAAAATCCAGTCATCGGCAAACGCGCATTTAGTGTAGATGCAGATGTTGTTAGTAATTACGCAGGACATTTTGCGAATGGTTTACAGCAAGCAGGTGTGCAAGCTGTTGCGAAGCATTTCCCAGGGCATGGGGATACAACTGTCGATTCACATATTGGATTACCTATTATTAATAAATCAATCGAACAATTACAACAGCTAGAATTACGCCCATTTCAACAAGCTGTAGACCAAGGCATTGATAGTATTATGGTTGGTCATTTGTTAGTGCCTGCACTAGATGCGAATGAACCCGCATCACTTTCATCGAAGATTGTGACCGATTTACTACGAGAACAGTGGCATTATGATGGCATTATTATAACGGATGATTTAACGATGGGTGCACTGAATCTCCCATTACCTCAGGCAATTTTACAGGCGGTTCAAGCAGGGAATGATATCGCACTGGCAAATGGTACGCTAGCGGATGTGTTGGCGGGTCAACAACTTGTCGTGCAGGCAGTAGAGAAAGGCACAATTCCATTAGAGCAAATTAATGAAAGTGCATACCGTATTTTAGAACGTAAAAAAGAGCAACCACTACAAAATTTTTCAGTCCAGCAATGGAATCAAGAAATGCAGAAGCTTTTAAATAAATAGTACAGTAGGGTCTGTCCGGAAAGTCATTTCGGGACAGACTTTTTATTTTTTACGATAATAAGGGAACGATTTCATGATAATTGAATAAACTAGTAGTAATTTTGCTTTTATAGTTAGGGGAATAAAATGATTAAAAAATGGGTTTTGAGGCTGATTGTTATCAGTATTTGCGTGTTAGCAGGTTGTCAGGAAAAATCTTCGAACTCATCAGGCTTGGATAATAAGGTTTCTGAAGTCGATGAAACAATTGAACCTGTTAGCAACCAAAATGTACCAGAAGTTGATGAGACAATGAATGATGCCCAACTAAATCACCCTGTCGTAGTTAAGATAACGGATCCACGAACATTAGAAATAGTCCATACGATAACACCGCAAGAATTAGGTTATGATGCAAATTATGACTTGTATAAATCTAAAATTAAGGAGCTAGCGAAACAATTGGCAAGGGGAACAGATGCATCAAAAGGCTATGACCAAACAATGGTACTCGATAAGATTGAAGACAATGGTCAAATCCTTAAGGGGAATCCAGGCATGATATTAAAAGAAAGTGAACTAGTTGAAAAAATACTTGTGGCTTCAAAAAATGGAGATGATGTTCAGTTGCCTCTATATGCAATGGAAAGTAATTATAAAGTAGAGGACATTCCTTCTTTAGATGATGTAATCGTTGCTTCATTCACGACCTATTTCAATACTTCTGAAATAGGAAGGAGCAAAAATGTAGAGCTCTCAGCAATCACTTTAAACAACATTTTGGTCGGGGATGGTGACTATTTTTCATTTAACACAATGGTTGGTGAAAGAACTGAGGCAAAGGGGTATCAACCTGCACTAGAAATCATCAATAAGCAATTTGTGATGGGAATTGGGGGAGGCATTTGTCAAACGTCTTCTACCTTATTTAATGCAGTGGATCAAGTGGGAATAAGAATTACAGAAAGACATCATCATTCTTTAAATGTGGGCTATGTACCCACTGGAAGGGATGCCACGGTTTCTTATGGTACATTAGATTTTAAATTTCAGAATACGAGTGGGGCTCCTTTTTTGATCAAAACTTTTTATCGTCAGGGTGAGTTAACTATTGAAATTCGGACCGCTGAGCAATATAAGGATATTTTTACAAAGTTTTAGGATATTGTTTGTACATGAATTCTTAATAAATAATCGCCCAAGTCCTTATTTGTTAAGTGCTTGGGCGTTTTTCATATTGTGAATTTTACAGTTGTATACGAAGTACCTAAGGCAATTAAACTTTGAAAGATTCTATCGTTACTTCCAACTCATAAATTCTTCGTCCCATCTTACCTCATTTCATAGGAATAACCTATTATTTCTAGAGAATAGAAATAAATCAAAAAATATGGTTGTTTTATTTAACTAAGTATAATAATAT
>JAGHSJ010000113.1 GCA_018065935.1 Candidatus Kurthia equi | reverse complement strand
ATATAATCTTTTGCCAAAAGCAAAAAAGTCAAACTCACTCATATAAAGTGAATTTGACTTTCTAAAGTAGCTTCTCTATATAGCCTGCTTGACTAGCTCAGCCACTAGATGCCTATTATTTCTTTTTGCGTTTATCATGTACAGCGTCCCATTCACGTAAATCGCGCTCGTAAATAGCTTCATTCGTTACACGTTGTAACCCTTTTGTTTCTTCAATTGTTTTCAACATATATTCCGTATACTTTTCTTTATTGCCTTGTAAGTTCGCAATATATGCTTCAACATAGTATTCCATCCAGATGAAATCTAGTTTATAGTTACGTGCTACACCGAATTTTTTTGAAGCTGCTTCAAGTAAAGCAATGTTAAAACGTTTACGTGGACTTGTTTTCATATTCGATATAATTGCTTTCGCACCTGCTAAATCATTTAAGCGTAAAGCACGGACAAATTGATAGTCGAGTACAGTATCTTCATTTTTCACTTTTTTCTCAATTACTTGAATCGCAGCTAACTCATCTTGCAAATCGCCATTTTTCATCGCTAACGTATGTATAAACATTGGCGAATTTTTTTGTAGCTTCATCGCAAATAAAGTGAGCTTCGTATTTTTGGTTCCTGTCATTGCGATCATATAACCAACGATTACTACGATGGCGATAATGGTAAACGTCCAAAGAGCGACAGTTTGTGGAATACCAATTAATACAGCACCCATACCTAACGCTAAAACGACGACATACACAATGATAAATTTTAAAATTGTCATAGTTTCTTCCCTACCTATTCCTATCAATACAGTTATTCATACTAATTAATAGTATCAATCGCTCGTCCATTGAGCAATTCAAAAACGTATATTTTCGGAAAATTAATTAGATTTGTCAATAATTCTACACACTCTACCAATTTGGCCGTCCTCTAAGCGTACTTTAATGCCGTGTGGATGGAAACTACTATTCGTAAGAAGATCCTTCACGACACCCTCTGTTTCGATTCCTGTGCGCTGATCCTTCTTCAATACGATAGCTACTTTTAAGCCCTTTGTTACATCCTTACGATTTTGACCATTCAATTTGTTATTTCCTCCATTTTTTAAATATTCAAACAATTAGTTTGGTTTTATTTAGTTAATACGATATTATTATAGTATTGAAATGAAGGGAGAGCAAATGCATGGCCATCGAAAAAGTACATACATATTTTAAACAATTCCAAATGGAGGATCAAATTCTCACTTTTGAAGCGAGTACAGCTACAGTTCAAGAAGCCGCAGCGGCATTAGGCTGTGAACCCGCACGCATTGCTAAATCACTGACATTTTCTGTTGGCGAGGACGCGATATTAATCGTCGCGGCAGGTGATGCCAAAGTCGACAACAGCAAATTCAAAGCCCATTTTGGTGTAAAAGCACGTATGCTAAAAGCCGATGAAGTCGAACCCCAAATCGGCCATGCCATCGGAGGTGTTTGCCCATTCGCTGTCAATGAAGATGTCACGGTCTATCTAGACGAATCACTAAAACGCTTTGACACCGTATTCCCTGCTTGTGGAAGTAGCAACTCAGCCATTGAATTAACAATAGCCGAACTGGACCGCTACTCGAATAATAAAGAATGGGTCGATGTTTTTAAGGGGTGGTAACATAATCATAATCACGCAAATAAAAGGGACTTAAAATAAACACCCTACAAAGTCTTAGTTATACCTTTAACAAATAAGCTGTAAACAGAGAATTCGAAAGGCCTAAATCGCAGCGAGCGGTTTAGGCTTTTTGTTTCGACTATTAAAAGATGGTAAGAAATCCGCTATTCAAGCCTCAACATTTAAAAAATACTTCATTTTTAAAGCGTTACTATTTATATGCATGGATTTCCCGAAAATACAGCTATTTAATGCTTTGACTATTAGGTAATATCAATTTCGTCGCCTAACGCTTCGAATGCATAGCTAACTTTTTCAATTAAATCTGTTCGGAATGCTGCATTCCTATCTAAATCACTCGCTTCTACACTTGTCCATGTATATTTCATTAAAAAGCCTGGACAAATATTCAAACGATCATAGTTTTTATTCATTATTTTTTCTTGGATTCTTGGTTGATCTTCAGCAGCTGTAAGCTCGTTTCTTAACAAGTTCTCAAACAATTCACTAAACCCTTCCCTCTTTACTTGATGTAGTGAAGGTGCGTGCATTTTCCAATACTGTAGATATTCTTCAAAGGTTAGCGTACCATTAGACCATAAAAGATTACTTGAACGATAGGACACATGAAAATTACTTGAAAGCTTAAATCCCTTGTTTTTCAAATTTAATAGCTTTTCACTAGTTAACTTTTCATATGTTTCCTTCGCCGCCTTCATCGCGTCTCCAGCATAAAGCCATAAGTGAATAGCCCACTTTTCTTCCTCTACACTTGCATCAAGCGCGATTTGCTTCACTGTCGTCTTGTTACTTTTCGCATAATGCCTTCCTCCACGATGATACTCTACTGTCGCTGCTTCTTCATTAATTTTCAAGGATTCTAATAAAGCTACACACCGTTTATTTAATAAATATTCATTTCCTTTACATACATCAAATTGCATGTATGGATTCAAATATGAAAACTCATGATCAATATACTCTATAAAATCCTCTATAAGCTGTTTTTCTAAACCAAAAACAGTTTGATTTTGAATGATTCTATTTAACTTTCCAAGAATATTGCGCCAAGATAAAGCACAAACATGTTCAATAATCTTGACATCAGCCTCTCTAAAAGCAGGATTAAGTTGACGTAGCCAAATATTTTCTACTAATGGCTTATTTTCCACAATGAAAATCCAACCGGGATCAGCAAAGATTCCCCCATCATAGCGTGCACTTCGTTCATCATTTTCTACTTTCATCTTACGTGAAAATTTATCATCTGAAATTATGATAGAAATGACTTTACGACCTTCTATCGATTCGCCACTAAACATGTCGTTCATATTTCCTATTTGTGTATTCACAGATTTTAGGGATAAATCCCCTAGAGCAATGGATTCAATTTGTTCGTCACTGCTCAAACCAGATGTCAGCAACTCTTGACGCACCAATTCAAAGAACATGGTCTGAACGACAGGGATATTTTTCACTACTATTAAAAAAGTTCGCGTTAATTCATCCTCATGATGATGTTGTTTGTTTTTATAGCTATTGAAAATATTTAAATGATCCATCAAAATCCTCCCATTATTAATATTCATCAATACCATAGCATAATTTGTCATATTAACCCATTTTTATCGGTAGGAATTCATCATAATATGCACTTTTTGACAGAGTAAAAGAACGATAAATATGATATTTTTATGATTATTTTTTCTCAACTAACGATTGAAATAATGGTTTCTTACTTAACCAGGTAGTACTAAATATATAATATAAAAAAATGAAGAAATCAGGACATGTACAAACTCAGAAGAAAAAGAAACCCAAAGACATAATAATAATGAACGTGAAACAAAAGACAGAAATCAAGCCAAAAGTTTTTTAGCTATCATTCCAACCGTTGCATTAGGTGCTGGCGCAATTGCGACGAAGCTGTTACGAGATAAAAAATCGTAAAGAGTTGAATATCCCAAATATCATACCCTCCACTCTATTTAATCCACCTCATACGTAGATTAAATAGAGTGGGTATTCTAAAATAAACGATTTCTAATTCAAGGCAAAGAAATTGGACTTTTGTTTACTGGAAACTTCAATTTTTGTACTTGTTTCATAAAAACTAACATCAATACCGTTTCCGCACGCATCTTTTCAGATGCGTGTTTTTTTATTCAATGAGGTTACTTATTGTAGAAATTAGAAAAGCACCAAAACCCTTATATATAAAGGGTTTTGACACTCTTATAAAACATATGATTTCATACTATCGAGACTGTGCGAGTCATCTCTCTTCTAACATTTCTTAGTCACCAAAAAAGGTCAGGGCGAAATATTATTTTCTTTTTTAAATGTTTGAAACGAAAAGAAGGAATCGCATCAAATTCGCGATTCCTTCCTTTCTTATGCTCAGTAACTTGGGGCATTTTCTACGCCTGTCCCAACCATTACCCTATTCATTAACTTAATATTTGATTGAATAATGGGGCTACGTGTTGGACGTAGGCATCGGCACTTTCTTTTGTGGCAAGTGTTAATGTGTAGGTTTTGCCTGTTTGTTGTAGGTCGTAGGCAATTTCATGCTGAGCAAAAAGCTCTTTCAAGCCATCTAGTGTGATGGCTTCGTAATGTGTTAATAAAGTAATGTCTAATAGATCGAATGGCTGTCCGTCTTTTGTAACTGCATAGATTTTGCTAATATGTCCTGTTGTACGGTTAGTCAGCATTTGATTCACTTTGAATTTTTGTTCCATTTGGCATCAACCTCTTTTATATAATCTCTCTTATGATGATGCCACAGTGAAGAACGACTGTAAACAGCAAAGCGAGGAATCGCTTATTTTTTTACGACTGTGATGGTCCAAGCAGCTACATCTAGTTGCTCAAAATTTGTCACTTGGTGGCCTGCTTCTGCTGCCCAGCGAGGAATTGATTCTGTTCCTTGTGTACAGTCAAAATTGATGACAAGCTCTTCACCTGATTGAATTTCCTCAATTGCTTCTTTTGCTTCGATTAATGGGAATGGACATACAAGACCATTTGTTTCTAATACTTTTACCATGTGTATCTCTCCTCTTTCATTTTATCTGTGTAAATCATTTTTTATGCATGTACTGAAGTCGTTGCGGCTTTTCTTGCACCAGCTTTTTTAGCTGCGGGACGGACAAATACAAAGTATGAAGCTGTCCATACACCGAAAATCATGAATAATAGGGAAATCCAGCCCTGCCATGTGAACATAGCTGTTTGCACCAATCCGTTACCAATTGAGCAACCACCTGCTAGACTAGCGCCGAAGCCCATTAGAACACCACCACATAGGCTGTAGACGATTGTTTTTGGTGCGGGAACACGTAAACGGAATTCACCGCTTGCTTTAGCTGCAATAAATGAACCAATGAATAAGCCAAGAACTAGGAATACGCCCCAATTTAAGAAGCTAGAATCACCTAAAACTAAATATTGAAGAATATTAGCCGTTGGTGTTGTAATGCCTAGTCCTGCCATACGCCCAGTATTTTCACTGAGTACCCAAGCAACAATGGCAATGATTCCAACGAGTGACGCGGTAAAGAATGGATGCCAGCGTCTTTCTAATAAGTGATAGGCAAGCCCTGTACGTTTCGGTTTCATTTTTGGAATGAACACTTTTGGTTTTTTCCATTGGTTATACATAATGATGGCAACAATCACAACAAGTAAGGCGATTAACAACCAGACGCTAACGCCAAATGTATTGGCCATTGAATTATCTTTTACTTGAATGCCTTGTAGTTTTTCATTTACAGGTAAAAGAATACCTGTTTTCATGACTGCACTTGTAATCATATAGAAAATAAGAGCAATCCAACTGCCGATTAAGCCTTCTGCTGCTCGGTACCAAGTTCCTGTTGCACAGCCACCTGCAAAAATAATACCGATACCGAAAACAAAGGAACCAATAACTACAGCTACCCATGAATAGGTTCCTGCGGCGAATTGTAGCACGCCAAATTGTATTAGTGCATAAACGCCAACTGCTTGAATGGCAATGGCTAATAATAATGCGTAAAACATGCGATTATCTTTTGTTAAATACATATCTCTAAATCCACCTGTTAGGCAGAAACGGCCTCTTTGCAGAACAAAGCCTAATACCGCTCCGCATAACAAACCTGTAATAATCATCTCTGTCATTCCCATATCCCCCTAATGTATACTAAACTGATAGGTTTTATAGTAATGTAGTTTTCTGAAAATTACAACCTTATTTTTTGAATTAAAAAGAAAAAAGTACTTTTTACATAAAAAGAAAAGCATTTCGCCAGTTATTTCTAGCAAAATACTTTATTGGTCGGTAATTTTTATTATTTTCATTCATTCACTTTAAGTTTAAAGACATATTGTGCATCACCATTGGATACATTTTTATCATCTAGATTCCATTTCCCAGTGAATCCGTAAATATATTCACCTACTGTATCTGGTGTGACAAAGGTATACTCTTCACTTAAGAAAACATCCTTCTCCTTGGCATCTATAATGCGGGTTAAATAGGCTACTTCTGGTCGTAGGGATTCATCAAGGACAAATTGCACGGTTTCCCCTTTTTCAACTTCTATGACCTTTTCATCTTTCACCAAATCGACCGGACCGACTTTATCGACACATTCCGATTTTCCAGTGCTAATTTCCCAACAATAGGTGCCAAGTACGGTATCATACGTGCCAGTCGCCGTTTTTAATTTTAAGTTGGGTGGTTCGGATACTAATTTATTTGTTAAGGAACTACAGCCAACCAATACTAGTAGTAAGCCCATTAATATGAGTAACCTTTTCATAATTCACCTCATTCTGATTGTAAATATTTTTACTTAATTTACCATTACAAGTGAAAAAAAGCGAGAAATAATCGGTTAAAACCGTTTATTCCTCGTTTTATAAAATAGCGTTTTATAAATAGCCTCCACTATAATGCAGTTCATAGACATTCTTGCCATCATAGCGGATGTATTCTCTTCCATTAAAACGGGCTAAATCACCTTGAAACTCATTCAAATAAATAAAATTATCCTTTTGAAAGAAACTAGGGCCTCGTATAAGATTGCGATTTTTTTCTTCTAGTAATGATTCATTAATAAAAGTATTAATCGCTTCTTCCGTTACATCGTCCGTTAACAATCCTCCAGAGTATGCCATCGTCCATAAAGGTTCTTTGTCCTTATAAACAATTTCTTGTCCAGAGTAATACTGATCGCCAATTTTACGGTCTTCAAAGCGATAAAATCCATGGCGAAAGATAAAATATTTCATTCCGTCTTTTTCAAAAAAATCTCCATTAACTGCATGGGATGATTTTTTGGCTTGCCATAAAAAGCTTCCGAGATCGTCCATGTAACTCCTCCTCTTTGTGCGAAGCTAGCTAAATGTTACTTATTTTCCCTCAAAATAGAAATTATAAGCATTTTCATACATAATTTTATTTAATTGATCTTTATCAAATACATTCTTGATATGGTTAATGTCTTTTTTATCAAACACAGTTTTTGCGCGTGTTGAAGGTAAATCTGTACCAAACATTAATGCATCTGGGCGAATATCATAAATTTCTTTCATTACTTTTTCCACGTCGAAATCCACGCGACCAAAGCCAGAAGCTTTCACATAGCCACCATTTTCAACGAATTTATACAAGTTTGGTAGACCCTCTTTAGAGATACCTAGATGGTCAATCGATACTTTTTTGATTCTTTTCAAAATCGGTAAAATATCTTTGATTTCTTTGCTATCAATATAAAGCTCTGTATGCCAACCAACTAAATCGTAAATGCGGTCAGAAAAATATTGTAATTGGTCTAATTTCGCAGAACCGCCCTGTTCGATATTGAAACGAACCGCTTGAATGCCGCTATCATTTAGTTGCAAAATACGACTATCTGAAATAGCTGCTGGTAAATGGCTGACACCAACAAAATTTGGGCCTAATTTTTCTAACGCACTAATCAAATAACTTTGATCATAGCCATGATATGAACCAGAAACAACTGCGCCGCCTACGATATTTAATTCTTCTTTCGTTACATTATAATCATCCACAGTATATGCTGGAGGATTATATCCGTTGTTCTCGATGATTGGGAAATCAAAATCTATGATGTGAAAATGACTATCAAATATTTTCAATGAAACTCTCCTACCTTTCGGGTAACGTACATTTTTAAACATAAAATATTAGCCAAACTTCACGAATGCAATCACAATACATTAACAATTCACACGATAAAAAGGTGTTTTTTCAAAATGTAGCTCTCGATATGCTTTCGGTCAGTACTACCTTTTATCGAACTTGATTATGGTCCATCAGCTAGCATCGCCTCTTCGGTTACAAAGGACGCACTTTTAAAACTTCTCTCACAGAGAAAATTCAAGCTATTTGTTACACATCATCAATGACTATTCAAACGCAACTCGCTTTGTGTTGTCACATGTAGGTAAAACCAAAATTAGGCATGGTTTCAATACATTTTCTAATAGGTTCCTATCCCTTTGTATGCGGACTTGACTTGAATATACTAATTAATAGTGAATTAGCAAATCCATTTTTCTAACACTAATGTCTTTTGTTTTGAAAATTTTAATGTCTTTTCTACGTACGTAAGTCACCTTATTAAATGACTCTATACTCTATAATAGCACATTTTACAAATTCCGCCAAAGCGAATAGGATAAAAGGCTCACAAAAAAAGATATTTTTGTACTGCAGCCGTTAACTGCTTGGCAGGCTCATTCATAGCCATTTCTTTCGTTATTCCCTCATTTACGATTGCAAACACTTGATCAAAATTGGCCTCTAACTTTCCTTTCGCATATGCGGGAATATGTCCAGACATCAGCATACAAGGAATTCCCTGTTCTTTGGCGACTTGTAGAATCCCCATGGCCGTCTTTCCATATAGGGTCTGTTCATCAGATTGTCCTTCACCAGTAATGATGAGGTCTGCCTGTTGAATCTTTTCGCGATAATTTAAGTAGTTTAATACCAATTGGATACCTTGCTGAAATTCTGCGCCCAAGAATCCTAAAAGAGCTGCGCCCATTCCACCTGCTGCACCTGCACCCTTCAGTTGATGCAAGGAAATCCCACATTGTTTTTCAACGACATCTGCCCAAATTTTAAGGGCTCCGTCAAAAAAGGAAAGTTCGTGTTGCTTCACACCTTTTTGCGGGCCATACACATAGGTTGCGCCTGAAGCGCCAATTAAAGGATTACTCACATCACTCGCAATGACAAAATGCGCTTCATTTAGGCTGTAATCCCAGTTTTTAAAATCCAGTGTGCTTACATCATAAAGACCGTCAATGGTTGGCACAATCGCAAGACCATTTTCGTCTAGCAATCGTATGCCTAAGGCACGTAGCATGCCGATTCCCGCATCATTTGTTGCACTTCCGCCGAGACAAATAATGAAATTTCGATAGTTTGCCTCCAATGCGGCTTGAATGAGCTGACCACTTCCAAATGTACTGGCGATATGCGGATTTAATTCATTTCTTTTAACCAGCGTTAGCCCTGAAGCACTCGCCATTTCGATAATGCATGTGACACCATCACCAAGCACGCCATATGTAGCAGTAATTTCTCTTCCTAAAGGGTCTACTACTTCGACAGCAATTGTTTTTCCACCAGTTGCTTCTACAAGTGTCTCCATCGTCCCTTCTCCTCCATCAGCAACTGGCAAACAGAGCGTTTCAATAGTCGCATCGACTTTTTTAATCCCTCTTTCAATCGCCTTCGCTGCTTCCATTGCGGTTAATGTCCCCTTAAAAGCATCTGGACTGATGATAATTTTCATAGATTCCCTCTTTTCTCCTGAATTAAAAAAGTTGCTTCAAATGCCTAATAATAGTTGTAGTTTTATACACTATATGAAAAAGGGTTTGAAACAACTTCATGTATCTTGCAAATCACCTACTTGTCTGTGAATGCATAGATTTCTAAGTATGATTTTTATGTTGTTGGATGCTTAAAGTGACATGAATTGAATCCTAGAAAATTATCATTTTTATAACACCAAAATCCGCAGACATTTCAGCTGAAAACATCGTTATTTTCTAAAATAGTTTCACTGTATGATTTTTTTAAAAAGGGACTAACCTAAAAATAAGCCGCCTAAAATCAATCCAGCCACAATTAAGTATATGGCATTTATTTTGACAACATCTAAAAGAATATAACAAATACTAACGCCAAGTATCGTCAGCAACCAGCCATTTGAAATGGTCGAGGTGTGAAAAAAGTTTAATGCTAATTGGGCCATTAATAGCGCAATAGCTGGCAAGACAAATGTAGTCAGACGTTTGACACGTGGAGAATCCTTATGTGCATTAAGAAGACTAAGCAATAGCAACATCAATATAACAGAGGGTGCAATGGTTGCCAATAAGCTTATCAACGCACCTAAAACACCTGCTTCTTCATAGCCAATATAGCCTGCCATTTTTGTCGCAATGGGGCCTGGGAGTGCATTTGCTAGTCCGAGCGTATTACTAAATTCCTCTGTTATCATCCAGTGATATTTACCGACCACTTCTTTTTCAATCAAAGGAATGGTCGCTGGACCGCCTCCGTAGCCAATTAAATTTGTGTAGAGAAAGACTTTAAAAAGTTGCCAATAAATCATGATGCCTTCCCCCCTCTAATTGGCGCAAAGAACGCAAGGAGTAATAACGTGGCAATTACAAAGCCTGGATGAAGATTGAAAACGAGCATGGCGATTCCACTGACAAGCAGCAGAACAATGGCGAGTACCCAACCCAATTTCTTTTGTGATTTCTTCAGGAAATCAACCATTAAGCTAATCATCATAGCACAAACAACTAAAATGACACCCTTCGTCATCCCTTGTACAAATGGATATTCTTGAAAACGCTGAAGTGTTTCCAAGAATAGGATGACTGCGATTACTGTTGGCAGTACGGTGGCTAGGAGTGCATTACACATGCCTAAAAGTCCACCCACTCGATAGCCAATATAGCCTGCCATTTTTGTCGCAATTGGGCCCGGCAGTGTATTTGCTACCGCTAAAGCATTTGTAAAATCTTCACTACTTAACATACGAAAATTTTTAACGACTTCTTTTTCTAGCAATGGGATAACCGATGGGCCGCCTCCAAATCCCAATAAACCTGAACGAAAAAACGCAATGAAGATTTGACGTTGTTTCAATGGATGATCACCTCAACTTTATCCTTTATTATAATATTTTTTGCATATATTGGATATAGCTGGTGGTCATTCCATTAGATTTGTCAAAAACGAATGATTTCTCTTTTCTTGCCTTTCCTTCATTTATAGTGATTTTAAGAAATGATCGACGTCATGGATAATTTGACGACTTTTTTTCAAATGAATACCTGGCAATGAAAAGAAACCATGAATTGTATTTTCCTCAACTCGCGTAAATACTTTTACGCCTGCTTCGGCTAATTTATCACCATAGAGCTTGCCTTCGTCTCTTAATGGATCAAATTCAGCTTTTAAAATATATGTCGGTGGATGGCGATCGAAATTCGTGCCATGTAAGGGCGCTGAAATCGGTGTCACCTCTTGCGTCCCTCTCATCTGATCGTAAAAATAATTCAACCAACTCGTTTCTAATAAATAATTTTCACCATAGTCCCTTTTTGATTCGGTTTGTAGCGCCGGATCAACCGCAGGATAAAATAAGCAAATCGCTTTGATACTATGTTCACTATCTTTTAATTGCTGTGTAGCCGCTGCGACAACTGAAGCACCAAAACCATCTCCACATAGCACCATATGATCTGGCTTTGAATCAAACTCTAACGCATGTTCCTCGACCCAGCGAACTGCATCGATACAATCTTCAATGGGCGTAGGGAATTTTTCCATCCGATAGTCCACTGCAATAACGGTGGAATTGCATGTCACGGCTAATTCCGCTAATTGATTTTGTAAATGGCGGGTATCACTTGTTAAAAATAAACCACCACCAAAGAACAGAATGGCAGGACGTTTCGTTTCATTATTCGGATGGATTATATGCGCCGATATACTTTCCCCATCACGCGTTGGAATTTTTCGATTTACCATTTGATTAATATGCACATCAACTGGTTCTTTTGACATTCGTGAGACAAACCAATCTTTTTTCTCTTCAGGTGTTAAATCTTTAAATGCCCCTTTTGACTTTTCCTCATCAATAAAAATCCTCATTTTCCGTGATAAATTAACCATATCTCTTTCTCTCCTTCTGTACCTGTCTTTTAAAGAAAATAAATCACCTTCTTATTAATCCAGAAGGTGATTTCTATTTTCAAAGAAATAACAGCATTGGGTTTTCTAAATTAATGACAATTTCTCTTAAAATCTCTCTACCTGTATCGCGTGAGATTTCTCTGTCATTGCTAGCAAATAATAAACTTAATATTTGTTTTCCACTGACATCATTCGATAACTTATATGCAAATTCAAAATTAAATGGGGATTGATTTGCACCAAGTAGTCCATTTACTAATTCCTCATAATTAGCTGTGATAAACAAGTCAATATTTGCCTCTCCAGCTTGTGCAGTTTCCGACGAGTTCAAATTTTCAGAGAGTGCTACAACCGAATTTGTATTTTCAATGGCAATATGTTTTTTCTGTTGGCCATCAAAAAGCAACACCGTATTCGCATCACTATATGGCTTGATGCCTAAAATAATTGCGCGCGTAATTAAGGCTTCAACCGACACATCTAAGTTTTTCTTTTTAAATTGTAATTGTTTATGCAGTTGTTTTTGGAATGCCTCTAAAGCTGTAATTCGAATACTTTTCGTCATCATTAATACATCTTTTATCTCAACTTCTGCATAAACACGAGGTTCTTCTTCCGGAGACTCTCGCATTTCTTCTACTGGGTTAATTCGCTGTGTTGCTACTTTTTCAGGTGTTTCTTCGATTCCCTCTGCTACAAATTGATTCGTTGCTTCTTCTTCAATTGCTGAAGGAATGTTAGTCACTTGTTCATCTTTTCGTGATGAAACAATTGTTGTGTGATTTGTAATCATTGGTTGCTTCATCAGTTTTTTCATCACACGACTTCCTTTAAATGTATTATCTGCTTGAACGTCATTGAAAACTTGCATATTCATTCCCACCTTCTGATCAAATTTGTCTAGTTCTTCTGACGATTCTAGGTGATTAGCTGATACATCTGCTGGATTTTCTAGTTGTTCATCCACTAGTTGCTGTGTATTTGTTACTTCCTCAATCCCATCTTCGGATTCATTTAACTCATGTTGCTGTTCGGCTATCGGATTTTCCAAATCATTTATTGTATGTTCTTCATTACGAGCATTTTGCTCATCTCCTTCTAAATTAGTCTGTGAAGGCTCCTCTATATTTAGATCATTTAGAGCGTTATTTTCAGCTTCTGGTTCGACTATTTCTACCACCGGTTCAACTACTGGTTCTTCATCAACTGCTTTTGCTTCCTCTACAATTTCAGCTGGGGTTTCATCCGTTTCCTGTTGTTCATTTCCAACTACTTCTAACTCATTGGATTGCTCATCAGTCACCGTGTACTGCTCAACCTTTGGCTCAACCTCTGAAGTTGCATGAGAAACCTGTAAACGCTCACTTGCTTCATAGGAGGGCTGAATTGGTAAGTCATCAGGCGCAGCTGGTGCGTCGACGGAAGATTGGCCTTCTCCATCATCTTGAGAAGCTACATCTTGATTGATTTCTGATGCTTCCTCTGGATACTGTTGCTCTAGAGGAGTTGTACCATTTGCATCCTTCATTTGATTTTTTAATTCATCTCTAGCACGTTTGACATCTTCTTTCACAATTCTTCCCGCACCACCAGTACCTTCAATCGTAGTCAAATCGATACCATATTTTTTTGCCATTTTACGGGCAATTGGCGTTGCTTGAATATCTTCGTACGATGAATTAATGTCACGAGAATATTCATTCACCTGTGATTTTTCAGGTGTATCAAGCGCTTCTTGTTTAGTTGTATCATCACCTATTACAGCATTCGAATAGCCTTCTTCCTTCGCAAAATTGGTTGAATGAACTGATTCTTGCTGATCCATTGAAACATCCTTTATAAAAGAGCTGTCGCTCGTCATTTCAGTCGGTTCCTTCTTCTCGCCAGAGGACAATTGATTAATTAATGGTTTCGTTGAAATAATGGTTTGGTCATAATCATCTTCCTGATTCGCACGCTGTGTACGGCTAGTAACCGGAAAATCTGGCGTTGTTTGAACTGCTCCCTGTGTTACAGAGACAGGAATTTTATTTTCATCTTTTGCTTCAATCTTTTCCTGCTCTGAAGTCGATTCCTCTGTTGAATCGCTCTGTTCTTTATGAACAGGTGCAATTTCAGCAATGACCGCATTTATTTCAATCAGTGTATCGAGTGGTGCACGCATGACTAGGAAGCCTTCTGTTGGTGACTCCAATTCAGATGTCATTTTTTCATTGGCAATGACACAAAGAGCTTCTCCTTTTTCTACATATTCGCCCTCGCTTTTATACCATTCTTCAATGGTACCTTGTTTCATCGTTAACCCTAATCGTGGCATTTTGATTGCGATATCCATCCTTTGACCCCCTTATACAATTTTACGTTGTTGCATATAGTTACCTAATTCCACATCGATATAAGCCAAAGCTTCTTCCAAAGAACCTTCTAGTCGAACAATCATCGCAATTTGCTCGATGACTTGAAGTGCATATTCACCAATTGCCATTGCGCCAATAATCTCATCGAATTCCTTATGAACAATCAGTTTAAGGATACATTTCGTGTAATCCTCAATGAGTCCATCCACCGCATAGTGAATGGGTAGCTTGATACTCGTTACATTATCTCCATACGCTTGTATTGCCTGTTCTTCAGTCAAACCGAAGCTTGCCACATCTGGAATGGTATTTAGTGAGCGCACGAGTACGTCATTCGTTTCTTTGGCTGGCTTTTGTAAAATATGATTCACTGCTACAATCCCATTGGAATATGCTGTTTTTGAAAATTGCCTGCTATTACATACTTGACCAATCGCATAAATTTTTGGTTGAGATGTTTGAAAAAATTCATTTACAAAAATAGTACCCTCTTGTTGTTTTTTTAATGCTAGAAAATCAGCAATTTCTGTTCTCGCTTGTCGGCCACAAGCAATGAATACTTGATCGTGTGAAATCAGCAAATCCTCTATCATAATATGCTCTGGTGTAACCTCAGTAATTTGTTGATTCACTTGCATCATGACATCTAGCTGAGCCAATTGTTTTTTTAGTTGGTAGCGAATTTCGGGGTCTTCATCTATTAGAATATCTTCATTCTTTTCAATGATGGTTACTTCTGTTCCAAGTGGGGCTAAACTAAAAGCAGTTTCTACAGCTGTCAGGCCACCTCCAATGATTGTTAATTTTTTTGGTAGTTCCTCTAGCTCATAGATGGTGTTTGTCGTTAAGTAATCTACTGACTCTAAACCCAGTATTTCCGGAATTAGTGGCTGACTACCTGTTGCAATTATGAGATTTGTTGCTTGGAAGCCTTCACTTTCCACATGAACAATTAGCTGTTCGTCAATTGTTGCCGTCCCCTGTATACAGGTCACTCCAACTTCCTGTAACATCGTATACAATTTATTGGTTTGCGCAATCGCAGTAGACTGCATACGATTACGTAATCGCTCATAATCCAAGTCGAATACTGAAATTTCAAATCCCCATTCACTTGCTTTTTTTACCTCATAAACAATTTTTGCATGCTTTTGTAACATTCTAGCGTGAATGCTTCCACAATGAATTGTTGTACCGCCCCATTTATCTTCTTCTATAAGGGCTACGCGCAAGCCATTTTTTGCTGCATACATTGCCGCACTCGCTCCACCAGAACCAGCACCAATAATTACGACATCATAGTTTTGCACTTTTTTCACCTACTTATTCGTTGTTTTATAATTGATACCCTTTCTAAAGAGGATTAACACTTTTGTTTATATTTGGTAAAAAATAATCAACAGTATGAACAGAATTATTTTGCGATTTATTCATCCAATAAATAGATTCTACATTCGGGTTGACTTCATTTAGTAATACCATCTACTCAATCTATAGAAGCTTTTGGATTGAATTTTATTTAATAGGAAACAAATAGTTATTCATGTATCTTTTTACCATTTTTAGGCGTTTTTAAACTGAATAAAAAAACTACATGCCTTCAGGTCGCCTTTTTCTAAAGACTTGCTGAAAACATGTAGTTTCGTTTTTATTTATCTGTCGGACAGTGCATCGCCTGTTTCGCTTCTTGCCAAGGGACTGTATAACCTTTTCCTTTTGCACAAAAAACTGAATTTGAGCTATATTCGGGGTCTGCATCTTTCCGATAAGCCAACTGCTCAACAACTTCTTCTGTATTATGGCATAAATCATATCCTGCAAAGCGAAGTTGGATACTCCCCTTCCCATTTGTATAGGCGGCAAATTGACTTGGATAATCCATCAACAATGCGACAGGCGCCTGCCCTTTCAAAATAGCAAAATCGCCTGATATTTCAGGGTCTGCTACTTGTGCATGCATGAGCGTTAAGTCATTCATCATCCGTCCAAGTAATTCGATATCTGCTTTTAACACAAAGCGATTATAGGGTTCCAATAAAATATTCTCAACTTGTTCGAGCCCTTGTCTTAAAGCACGTAAAGTTGCTTCACGGAAATCGCCACCCTCTGTATGCTTTTGATGTGCGCGACCTGTGAGTAAGGTGATTTTAACATCGGTCACTTCTGAGCCAGTCAGTAAACCATGATGTCCACCCTCTTGGACAATTTGACCAACGGCCCGTTGATTTCCGAGCGTTAAATCATTGGCATGACAAATACTTTCATAATGGATGCCGGTTCCTCGTTCGGCAGGTTCCATGCGTAAATGAACTTCTGCATAATGTTTTAAAGGTTCAAAATGACCGTAACCATTCACCTTGCTCCCAATTGTCTCTTTATAAATAATTGTTGGATGGGCAAATGAAATTTCATGAGAGAAGCGTTCTTCGAATACTTGGCGAATAACTTCCAATTGAATTTTCCCCATGATTTTCAGCGTAATTTCCTGTGCCTCCTCCTGCCACTCAATACCTAATGCCGGATCTTCTGCTTCCAGCAAACGGAAGAAAGCGAGCATCTCTTTTGGATGGATATCAGTATGTGAAATCACTTTGGCACGCAAAGTTGGCGTAAGGATGGGCATATGCTGTTCACTCGCACCTAACACCATTCCTGCCTGTGCATTTTTTAACCCCACGATAGCAACTGTATCACCTGCTTCAGCTTGTTGAAGTTCTTCAAATTTCACGCCATTGTATTTTCGTAATTGCGTAATTTTATGCGTTTCATCCAGCAATGTGATGGATTGACGAACCTGCAATTGACCACTCTTTACTTTAACAAATGCAACACGCTGATTTTGTTCTATATGTCTAATTTTATAGATAACAGCTTGTAAGTCCCCCTGTTCTACTTCTGGCTGCAGCAACTTATCTACTACTTCTATAAACCAATCAATTCCTTCATCCTTTAAAGCAGAACCGTAGACAATTGGGAAAAAACGGCGCGTCATAAATGCTTTCATCATCGCCTGTTGCCAATCTGCCAGTTGATAGCGCTCTTCCAAATAAATATCCATCGTTTCGTCGTCGAGCATCGCAAAGTCTTCTATACTTTCTGCCCAATTCGGTAAAGAAATGGCTTGTGGCGTTAATTTCTCCTGTATATCCTGTTCCACTTCAGCTTCGCTTGCATTTGGGTGGTCCATTTTATTGACGAAAATCATTGTCGGAATTTGATGCTTCTGTAATAATGACCAAATCGTATCGATATGACCTTGCACCCCATCTGAGCCATCAATTACTAGAATAGCACCATCTAATGCTAATAATGCCCGTTCCATTTCTGCCGAAAAATCGATATGTCCGGGTGTATCTATTAATGTGTAGTCATTTTCTCCATAATGAAAAGTTGCCTCATCTGCATAGACCGTAATGCCACGCTGTTGTTCTATTAGATGCACATCTAAATGGGAATCTCGGTGATCCACACGTCCTCGTTTTTGAATACTATTCGTGTGAAAGAGTAGTTGTTCAGAGAAAGTTGTTTTTCCCGCATCTACATGGGCTAAAATGCCAATCGTTTTTTTCATTTTGTTTCCCCATTTCTCTGTGTTCTTATGTTATTACTATAACATTTTTCAATCAGCTGTTCGTATGAGTAAGTCGTTTACTTAAAAACATGCACTAGACTTTTCCAAAAACTATATAATATAGAAATTATTTACAGATAAATGAGGTGTATACATTTGTATCGCGAGCAAGAAGTATCGATTCATCTCATCAAAGAAGAGGATTTACCGAGACTATGGGAACTGATTTACAAGGAAGAACAGCCCGAGTGGAAAAAATGGGATGCGCCCTACTACCCACACCAAACGATAACCTATGAAGCGTTTCTCTTAAAGAAAGAAGAATGGGTTGGCGATGAACAATTTTGGGTTATCGAAGTAAGTGGAGTTGTAAGAGGTATCGTTTCTTATTATTGGGAGCATAAGCCCTCAAATTGGTTGGAAATTGGGATTGTCCTACACGAAGCACACTCTTGGGGAAAAGGCATCGGGACGCGCGCATTAACGTTATGGATTGACCATCTTTTCACTACCATGCCACTTGTTCGCGTCGGACTAACAACATGGTCGGGCAATGAACGGATGATGCATGTCGGTGAAAAATTAGGCATGCAACTTGAAGCACGTATACGTAAGGTTCGCTTATATCAGGGGACTTATTATGATTCCATTCATATGGGGATTCTCCGCGAAGAATGGCTACAGCAAAAAAACATGTAATTTAAAAAGAGGAATCCATACCGTTTAATCGGCCGATTCCTCTTTTTTTATTGATTAAATTATTCCCATTCATATGGTGTTTCTTGGTATACATAGTAGTTCAGCCAGTTTGAAAATAACAGATGCGTATGTGAACGCCAACGATTCAATGGCTGTTGGGTCGGATCGTCGTTCGGGAAGTAATGCTTTGGTATTTGCGCATCGAGCCCCTTCGCTACATCTCGGTCATATTCCTGCTTCAATGTATCCGCATCATATTCCAAATGTCCTGTAATCATAATTTGCTTTTCATCTTTTGACACAATGATAAATGCCCCTGCTTCATCCGATTCAGACACGAGCTCTAAATCAGGATGCGCATTAATTTCCTCCGTAGAAACGGAAGTGTTTCGTGAGTGTGGCGCTGTATAGACATCATTAAATCCTCGAATTAACTTCACTGTGCTGTCATGTACGACGTGGTCAAATACACCTGAGCACTTAGTTGGTAATGCATATTTTCCAATACCGTAATGATGATAGAGTGCTGCCTGTGCCCCCCAACAAATATTAAGGACGGAGGTAACATTTGTTTTTGTCCATTCCATAATTTCCACCATTTCATCCCAAAAATCGACCTCCTGAAAATCAAATAATTCAATCGGTGCACCTGTAATAATCATGCCATCATAGCGCTTGTTTTTTATATGCTCAAAGGTCGTATAAAACGACTCCAAATGATTTTTCGTCGTATTTTTTGAGACATGTGTAGCTGTGTCTAAGAATGTGACATTGACTTGTAAGGGCGTATTCCCTAATAAGCGTAAGAGTTGGAGCTCTGTTTTTTCTTTTTCAGGCATCAGATTGAAAATAAGGATGTTTAACGGTCGTATATTTTGACTTGATGAACGTACCTCATCCATGACGAAGATTTTCTCTTTTTTCAGCACTTCAGTTGCTGGTAATGTACTCGGAATATTAATTGGCATAATAGAACTCCCCCTTAAATATAAAAAAACCTCATTCTAAGAAAGAATGAGGTGAATTGATTCGCCCAATTCTTATCTATACAGAAGTCTTCTTCTCCTGTAGGAATTAGCACCTTTCTGTATAGGACAGAGGTTGCTGAAGTTTCACAGGGCCATTTCCCTCCACTTCTCTTGATAAGACCTATTTGATTGCCATAATCATAGCAGAGTCCTCCATTAATAGCAAACTTTTCTGATAATTCAAATAAACAGTTTTGTTATTTCAATATATATATTTCGCTTGTTTCACAAATGTCAGCAACAACAAATTTATCAGTTTATTCAGAAAAAACTGAATAATCAAATATATTACACGAAAGTTTTCGTGGTAGAAAACATGGATATACCAATTATTATCTACATC
>JAGHSJ010000430.1 GCA_018065935.1 Candidatus Kurthia equi | reverse complement strand
GTTAGCGTGCAGGACGCCTGTTTATTGGCATAATGTTACGTGAACTGTAAATAAATAAACTACACGCGTAGAAGCTTAAGTTCTGGAGTTTCTGGACGCGGGTTCGACTCCCGCCGTCTCCATATTAGAGTTTCATATAAGTTGAGAACCCTTGGTATATAAGGGTTCTTTTCTTTTTGACTTGTTATTCAATATCATTCAGTGGCATTCAATGGCATTCAATATTGCATTCAGTAATTGAATTAAATATCCATATAATTAGCGAACTTATTAGCAGCTTCATTTTTGAGTTTTTCTGTAACGTGAGTATAGGTATCCATAGTTGTTTTCATATCTTTATGACCTAATCTATCTTGGACTTCTTTAATTGTTGCTCCAGCTTCAAATAATAAAGTTGCATGAGTGTGTCTTAAATCATGTGTACGAATTTTAGGTAAATCATATTTTTCTTGAATGTATATGATCCATTTTCTAGTTTTAGTTGGTTGCATTAAACTATTGGTATTACTATTGAAAATTAACTGTTTAGGCTGCATAGTATTAAAACCTAATATTAAACCTTCTTCCATTTGACGTTTTTTCCATTCCTTCAATACTTGCATTGTTTTGTTATCAATAATAAGTGTACGATTAGAATGTTTTATTTTAGGTGTTTGAATAATTAAACGGTTATTTTCTCCACGTGCTAATGCTTTGTTGATATGCAATTCATTCTTTTTAAAGTTGATGTCCTCCCATGTTAGAGCGAGGGCTTCACCTTTTCGCATACCACTAAAAGCGAGTAAACGGAATAAAGTATAGGCTTTGCGATTCGTTTCAGCTTCTAAACAATTCATGAATTTAGTTAGTTCATCTTTAGTGTAATATCGTAGAGGTTCTACTTCACCTGGTGTAGCAATTGATTTAGGCATAGTCACAAGGTTCATAGGATTGCTTGTAATGATTCCTAGATTTAGGGCATAGTCTAATACCATAGAAGCGTATGCCTTCACCATACGGAAGTTTTTTAGCTTTTTAAACCACGTGTTGATATGCTTTTGACACAATTGCACGTTTATTTTTTCAATACGATATGCACCGAGTGCTGGGAGTATATGATTCTTAAATATACCTTTTGTTTTAACAAATGTGCTTTCTTTTACAGTGTTTTCATATTGCTCTATCCATAAATCATATACTTCTTGGTATGTGTCCATAGATTGTTTATTGAAGTCACCACGTTCTATTTCTAGTTGCAACCTAGATAGAGCGAGTTGTCTAATAAGCTAGACGAACCAATTACATTCAATGTAGACCGCTTTAATAGCGATTCATAGACCACGCTAGAAAATACAGTCGAAGCTGTTAAAGCTGAAATTATGACGATTGAAGAAGCTAGAGTGAAAATTGGTTTAAAACCATTAAAAACCGAAGAAATGGAAGTGAGTAAATGAATGAGGAAAAAGAAAAACGTTTAACCGAAAATGCAGACCTCGCAGCACCGACCAAAGTACAAGAGGAAAAAGTAGATTCGGAAAACGTTCAAGATGATGATAACAAAAAAACAGGTGAGAAGGTAGTCAGTGGATATGCTTTAAAATTCAATGAGCCTTCAAAAGACTTAGGTGGCTTTGTGGAAGTTATTACACCCGAAGCCTTGAAAGATACTGATTTAAGCGATGTATGCCTATTAATTGGACATGATTTCACACAAATTTTGGGGCGCACTAAAGCAAATACACTGAAATTAGAAGTGGACGAAGTTGGGTTGCGTTTTGAAGCAACTTTACCTGATACAAGCTATGCAAATGATATTTATGAAAATATTGTGGCTGGTAATGTCGATTCGATGTCATTCGGCATGATGTTAGGTGATGAAGCAGATGAATTCACTAAAAATGATGATGGCAAAGTTATTCGTACAATCAAAAATATTCAATCCTTATTTGATGTTTCAATTGTCACGATCCCTGCATATGATTCAACAGATTTACAAGTAAATACACGTTCATTTGATTTATATAAACAAACTCAAACACAGAAAGAGGAAGATACCATGAAAAAACAATTATTAAACAATCAACAAACAGAAACACGTTCATTTGAGGACTATATTCGTTCACAGGGGCAAGTTCGTGATGGACTTACGACTGTAAATGCCGATGTAGTTATTCCGAAAGATGTAATTGGTGAAGTATTCGATTTAAAACGTCAAACTTACAACCTGGCACAATATGCGACAGTAAAAGAAGTATCGAATGCTCAAGGAAAATATCCAATTGCGACAAATCAAAATGAAGCAACACTTGCGACAAAAGAAGAACTAGCATTAATTGCTGATGTAGGCGTTGAAATGTTCAAGTCAGTAAAGTATAAAGTTGCAACTCGTGCTGGGAAAATCGCTTTGTCAAATGAAGTAGTAGAAGATACGGTTGTAAACATTGTGGAAGAAGTAAAATCACAGTTACAACAATTAGTGACAAATACAGACAATCAAAATATTATGGCCAAACTAAAAGCTTTCACAAAAGTAGCTGCAACTGGATTAGATGATATTAAAAAAGTAAATAATGTCACACTAGATCCAGCCCTTAATAAAACAGCAATCGTGAACCAAGATACATTCAATTATTTAGACACTTTGAAAGATAACGATGGCCGCTATATTCTTCAACCCGATGTAACCGCAGCAAGTGGCTATTCATTATTCGGTAATCCAGTGGTGGTAGTATCGAACAAATTATTTGCTACACCAAAAGTAGGAACATACCCAATGATTATTGGTGATAGTAAACAAGCGATTTTCGTTGCTCGTCGAAATCAAGTTACAACACAGTGGCAACAATTCGACTATTATTCACAAGGTTTAGCGGTTATCGTGCGCAATGACTACCAAGTAATTGATTCAGAAGCTGCACGTTATGTAGAAATCACGCCAACACCAGCTGGATAAATAGTTTAAATCAGAGGGGGGCGGAATTTTTCCCCTCCTTTTTTTATTTAATCTCACAACGCATTTTTGGACAGTCAGAAGTAGGTCAGTCCATTTTTGGACAGTCAGATTATACGAATGAAAGATAGAAGAAAAGAAGGGAGAAAAATATGAGAGTAGCTTCTAGTTTAGAAAATATTAAATTATCTTTGAGAATCGACCATAACTATGATGATTCAATTCTAGATGTATTAATTGATACAGCAGAGCATTATATTATTAGTGCAATTGATAGCACCGACACAAGAGTTATAAAGGAGTATAAGCAATTTGATTGGTCTGTCAGTTTATTAGTCCAACATTGGTATTTGAACCAACAGGAGGCAAGTAGTGAACGTATTCCAACAGGTGTACAAGCGATGATTCAACAAATGAGGGGGAAATATTATGCCAATCATTAAAAATAAAGTGCAATTGAATGAGCGAATTACATTTGTGGAGATGAAGCCGAAAAGTGGGGCCGAACCTGGGGAAGATGAAGAAAGGGAAGTGTTTTCTTGTTGGTGTAATATTAAAACAAATACGATTCGAGATATTAAAACAGATTTAGGGACGATATTTGAAGGAACAGTGAATTTTATTATTCGTTACCAGCAACAAGCACCGATTACTAATAAAATGAAGATACGCTTCCACAATAAATTATATGACATTGTTACGATCAATGAGGATAGTTCGGAGAAGGATTTTACTGTGGTAATGGGGAAATAGGATAAAAATACCATTTACTTTAATTTCACTTAAAAGTAAAATTTTAGATATTATGCAGATTATGATGAAGGAGAGATAAAATAAAGAAGAAAATAGTTGTTCTTATTATATTTAGTTTAATTTTCTCAGTATTTTCACCATCAATTCAATTTCAGAAAAATAATGATTATTCTAAACCTGATAACGTTCTAAATATATTTGCAGGAAAAGAAAATTCACATTTAGAGGTTGGATATCAGCAAGCAGATGCGTGGGTGGTATTAGTAGGCAGATTAGTTGTTAAAGGAGTCACTAGACTAGCTAAAGTAGGTAATAAAACCTATAAGAAAGTTCCGGTTTCAAAAGTTACTAATGCACTTAAAAATTATAAAGGCGCTACTTATGTAACAGGTTCTAAAAAATATAAGTTAACCAAAACGGATATGAAACATATGCTAGAAAGACACCATCCTAAGTATTGGACAGATAGTAAGAAAACAAAAAATCAGACCTTTTTTGACGCTAAATTATCAATAAAAGATATAGAAAATATAGCGCTTAATGTAGCTAAACAGAATAAATCGAAACTTGCAAAAGTTTCTTCTAACGGTTCAAAACAAGTACAGGGGACAGTTAATGGTGTGAAATATGTTTTAGGTGTTGAAAAAGGACATTTGCGACAATTATACCCTATTGCTAAATAAAAGGAGTAATATAATGAAAATACAAACGTATATCTATATAGAAGATGAAGATAAATTTGTTAGTCTAGATGAAAAAGAGAGAATAACAGAATTTGTTAACAGAAAAAAAGATTTTATGGAAGGGGGCTTTTTAAATCTAGAAGGAACGGTTACATTTAGAAACGGAAAAAAAGGAGAAATTGTTGATTTTGAACAGTCAGATGAAATAGCTCCTTTATGGCATTATTATAAAAATGCTTTAAAAGATTATTTAAAAGAAGGATATGGAGAAGTATATTATCCGAATGCTCCATTAGAAATAAAATTTGAAACAAGCTCAAACAGAGAAATGATGTTATCTCTAGAAAATCAAGTTCTAGTTTGTGACAAAACAGAATTTTTAAAAGAGTTTTACAATGCAGGGAATAAATTTATTGAACTGATTGACCATTTAAGTGGTGGAAAATATAATCATAATCTAAAAGAAGAATTAGTATCTATAAAAAATGAACTAAAAAACCAATGAAAAAAGAGCCAATGGATTAACGGACTGACCCCTTCGGGTTAGACAAAACAAAAAGCATCTTCAAAGAATTCGGTTATAGATACCTATTATTCTTTGGAGGTGTATTTTTTATGGGCACACGTGTAAGTTATCCATATGAAATTAAATTGTAGGCTGTTGAGATGAAACTATCTGGTATTCCAACGAAACAAATTTTAGAGGAATTAAATATTCGAAATAGTACACAGGTCGAAACATGGGTCCGTTGGTATAAAAATGGTGAATTGGAGCGCTTTAAGCAACCCGTAGGCAAGCAATATAGCTTCGGGAAAGGTCCTGATCATCTTTCAGCTATGCAAAAACTAGAGCTTGAGAATCGCTTTTAAAGCAACAGATTGAGGTGTTAAAAAAGTACGAGGAATTGGAAAGGAAGTGGTTGGACACTTAGCGGTTGAGTTAGTCGAACGATTTAAAGGAGTTTTGTCTGTTCAAAGAATCTGTTCTTGT
>JAGHSJ010000022.1 GCA_018065935.1 Candidatus Kurthia equi | reverse complement strand
GTATTATTTAATATTATATGAAAAGAGGAAAAGGGGCAAAGATGATGAAACGAACGGTAGTCAATCAAGTAACTGGAGAACAAATTACATTTTTAGAAACAGCAGAAGAAACAAATGGAAAACACCTTTTAATTGAAGTAGCATTACCACCACAAGGAGATGGACCACCATTACATCTTCATGATGAGTTTGAAGAGGAATTTGAAGTAGTTTCTGGTAAGTTGACGGTGACTTTAGGAAAAGAACAACATATTTTACAGCAAGGAGATCGACGCTTAGTCACATTAAATACTGTACATACATTTACGAATAATTATGATGAGCCAGTTGTATTCCGCGTCCGATTAACACCACCAAGCGAGTTTGAACAGTCTGTGCGCATTCATTATGGCTTAATGGATGATGGACTTGTTGATGCAAAGGGAAATCCGAAAGATTTGGCACATACTGCACTAATCTTATCGATGCAAAATACTCTTGTAGCAGGAATTCCACTATGGATACAACGTAAACTATTCAAATTTATTGTCAATCGCGCACATAAGAAGAATCGTTATAAAGCGTTAGAAAAGTATACAGGAAAAGTTATTACTAAATAAATGATTTGATTTGTTTATAATCGGGAACAATAAATAACGAGAAGTCTAACGCAAAACATATTCTCGATAGATAAAAAATGCTCATAATTGTATCTTTATTACTCGTTAAATACATTATTTTTAATCACGTAATGTGAAGCAATTTGTATATATTTTAATCTTTTCACAATTGTGTTACACTACACTAAGGTAATAAATGATACAGGATGAGTAGGATTTTCTTTACTAGATGTCGATAGTAAAGGGAGCGCTTACACGATCACTGCAAATCTTAATATATATAAGGGAAGGTAAGTATGAGTAACAATCATATCAAATCAGACGTTATCTTAATCGGTGCCGGAATCATGAGTGCTACTTTAGGTACAATGCTTAAGGAATTAGCACCAGATTGGAAAATCACAGTTTTTGAAAATTTAGCAAAAGCTGGTGAAGAAAGCTCTCACGAATTAAACAATGCCGGAACAGGGCATGCCGCTTTATGTGAGCTTAACTATACAAGCGAAAAAAAAGACGGAACAATTGATATTACAAAAGCAATCAATGTAAATACTCAGTTCCAAGATTCATTACAATTTTGGTCATACCTTGTAAATAACAAGCATATTGAAAACCCACAAAATTTCATTATGCCTTTACCACACATGAGTATGGTACAAGGTGCTAAAAACGTTGCGTATCTTAAAAAACGTCATGCTGCAATGACAGCTAATCCATTATTTGAAGGAATGGAATTCTCTGATGATCCAGAAACACTAAAACAATGGATTCCACTTATTATGAATGACCGTCAATCAACTGAGCCAATCGCGGCTACAAAAATTGATTCAGGTACAGACGTAAACTTCGGTGCGTTAACTCGTACATTAATTTCAAATTTAGAATCTCGTGACGCGGATGTGAACTACAACCACAACGTACGTGATGTTAAACGTTTAAAAGATGGTACTTGGGAAGTAAAAGTACATGATAAAGAAAGTGGTAAAGTAGAATATCACAATGCGAAGTTTATATTCTTAGGTGCTGGTGGTGGTAGCCTTGAGTTACTACAAAAATCAGGTATTCCTGAAAGTAAACATGTCGGTGGATTCCCGATTTCTGGTTTATTCTTAGTTTGTAAAAACGACGAAGTAATCGCACAACACCACGCAAAAGTATATGGGAAAGCGGCAGTTGGTGCACCACCAATGTCAGTACCTCACTTAGATACTCGTTATATTGATGGCAAAAAATCATTATTATTCGGACCATTTGCAGGCTTCTCTCCGAAGTTCTTAAAAACAGGTTCATATATGGATTTATTTGCGTCAATTAAGACACACAACTTATTTACACTACTTGCTTGTGGTGCAAAAAACATGGACTTAACATCTTATTTAGTAAGTCAATTAGTATTATCAAAAGAAAAACGCGTAGAAGAATTACGTCAATTTATTCCAACAGCAAAAAGCGAAGATTGGGATGTTACAATTGCTGGTCAACGTGTACAAGTAATTAAAGATACAAAAGCTGGTAAAGGTACATTACAATTTGGTACAGAAGTTATTACTGGACAAGACGGTTCAATCGCTGCATTACTTGGTGCATCTCCAGGTGCTTCAACAGCCGTTTCTGTTATGCTAAAAATAATTCCTAAATGTTTCCCTGAGGAAATGAAAGTTTGGGAACCTAAACTTAAGGAAATGATTCCTGGTTACGGTAAAAATTTAGTAGAAAACCCAGAATTACTTAAAGAAATTAAAGCGACAACTTCAGAAGCGTTAGGTTTACACAAAAACTAATTTTTATTATATAGAAGAACCTTTAATCACTCGTTGATTGAGGGTTCTTTTTTGTAGATAAGAACGTATAAATTTTCAATGAAATCTACATATGAAAAGACATAAAGTATGATAAAGGGTTATAGTAAGTAAAAATTCCAGTAGGAGGATTCAAAAATGCAACTAGTAGATTATCACTCACCATTAGGCATTATTGAGATAAAGGGCAATAAATTAGGAATTTATTCTGTATTATTCGTAGAGCGTGAGCAAGTAAAATATATGAAAAAACCTGATACAGCTACTCCCTTACTAGAATGTTTCACACAGTTAGATGAATATTTTAAAGGGGAACGCTTTACGTTTTCGGTGCCGTTTATTTTTGAAGGTACTGTATTTCAACAAGCGGTGTGGCGAGCTTTGACAACCATTTCTTATGGGAAAACGGCATCCTACAAAGAAATTGCAATACTTGTAGGAAATGAAAAGGCAGTGCGTGCAGTAGGAACGACCAATGGAAAAAATTTAATAAGTATTATTGTTCCGTGTCACCGAATTATTGGCACAAACGGCAAGTTGACCGGCTATGCAGGTGGCTTGTGGAGAAAAGAATGGCTATTAAATCATGAAAAAAGCAATGTAAAATAGCACTACATTTTAGTAATAAGCAGAGTTGCGGAAAAATTCTATATCTGGTGCATTGCTTTTCAAATACAAATGGGTGTATAAAAAGATTGAAAAATACTACTTTGTAGTGAATACTTACGAAGCAGTTATTTTTTTGAGTGTAATTTATAAATGAGAGTAGTGGAAATCTGTTGAACGAACAACAATATGAAAAACTTTTAAATATTAATACATCAGGATTCCAATATGGATTCCCAAAACTCGTTCAATACCATCGTTATGAACCAACACCATATAGTGGCTTGGATCAATTATTCGAGGTTTATGAACTCCCTGAAAATCCGCATTTTCTTGATATTGGCTGCGGTAAAGGACGTGTACCGATTTATATTCATCATCGATTTGATATCCCAGCTACAGGAATTGAAATGGATCAAAAATTTTTTATTGAAGCCGAACATAATGCAGAGCACTATTTACAAAAGACAGGAAAAAAACATTCACCTTTGCAATTTATTAATGATTTAGCTGAAAATTACTGCATTACGGAAAATGACAATGTGTTTTTCTTCTTTAACCCCTTTTCTGTTCACGTATTTCGTGCGTTTGTGAACCATATTTTTGATTCCATTGAAAACTACCCTCGTAAAGTGGATCTCCTACTCTATTATCCATCTCCACAATATATGGATTTTCTTCAAAATGAGCTGGTCTTACAATGCTATTTAGAAGTGAACTTGCTACATGAAAAAAATGAAAATGAACGTATTATCGTCTTTCGAATCTCCTAGCTGATGAATTAAATTTACAACATACTAACAAGTATTAGAGTGTAAATTTAATTTACTCAGAATATACA
>JAGHSJ010000254.1 GCA_018065935.1 Candidatus Kurthia equi | reverse complement strand
GTTTAAATTGCTATCTTATACACAATTAGGAAACTATTGCGATTTTGTGATTCAATTAGATGAGTAAATGTAAGTTTTTTGATATGATAGAAAAGAAATTTAAAGCTATTTATTCACAATGTTATATGGAAAATAAGGAATTTTTAACCTTTTTATTGTGGAATGAGGCGAACATTCCGTATAATGGTAATTAGGTGAGGGGAGTATTTACCAATGAACGAAGAACAACGATTACAAGGTCAACAAATTAAGGGATTGAAACCATTAAAGCCAGTAAAGGAAAAAGACTATAGTCAGTTTTTCCAAAGCACACCATCTTTAAAAGATGCAAAAAAACGTGGGAAAGAAGATATTCAATACCGCGATGATTTCAAAATAGACGAGCGCTTTGCAAATATGGGGGCATCTCGAAAATTTTACATACGTACATATGGTTGTCAAATGAATGAGCATGACACAGAAGTAATGGCAGGTATTTTTGAACAGCTAGGTTATGAAGCTACTGATGATGTCAAAGAAGCCAATGTGATTTTATTAAATACATGTGCCATTCGAGAAAATGCAGAAAATCGTGTTTTCGGTGAACTTGGTCATTTCAAACCATTAAAACTACATAATCCAGATTTGTTAATAGGAGTATGTGGCTGTATGTCGCAAGAAGAAGCAGTTGTAAATAAAATATTAAAAACATATGATCAAGTAGACATGGTTTTTGGTACACATAATATTCATCGCTTACCTGAAATTTTAAATGAAGCATATTTATCAAAAGAAACCGTCATTGATGTTTGGTCAAAAGAAGGCGATATTATTGAGAATTTGCCTAAGGTACGAAAAGGACAAACTAAAGCATGGGTAAATATCATGTATGGCTGCGATAAATTCTGTACCTACTGTATCGTACCGTATACACGTGGGAAGGAACGTAGTCGCTTACCAGAAGATATTATCCAAGAAGTGCGTGAACTTGCTGCACAAGGATATAAAGAGATTACCTTATTAGGTCAAAATGTAAATGCCTATGGCAAGGATATTGAAAATCGACAATATGGTTTAGGCGAATTAATGGATGAACTACGAAAAATTGATATACCACGTATTCGTTTTACAACAAGCCATCCACGTGACTTCGATGATTATTTAATCGAAGTATTAGCGAAAAAAGGAAATCTTGTCGAACATATTCATTTACCTGTTCAATCAGGCTCAAGCCAAATGTTGAAAATTATGGCGCGCAAATATAACCGAGAGACTTATTTAGAGCTTGTAAGAAAAATTCGTCAAGCGATTCCAGACGTTGCATTAACAACAGATATCATTGTTGGTTTTCCAAATGAAACGGAAGAACAATTTGAAGAAACATTGTCTCTTTATCGTGAAGTTGGTTTTGAAATGGCCTTTACGTATGTTTACTCACCACGTGAAGGGACACCGGCTGCGAAGATGATGGATAATGTGCCACTCGAAGTGAAAAAAGAACGGCTACAACGCTTAAATGAGGTTGTAGGGGAATATTGTGGAAAAGCAATGAAACAATTTGAAGGTCAAGTGGTAGAAGTATTAGTAGAAGGTGAAAGTAAACGTAATGCCAATGTTTTAGCAGGCTATACTAGAAAAAATAAACTCGTAAATTTCGTAGCTCCTAGAGAAGTAATTGGTCAACTCGTACATGTTCGCATTACAGAGGCGAAAACTTACTCGCTCACAGGAGAATTTATCGAAGTAGTAACGGGTCACGAGGTGAATAACTAATGGAAGAAACAAAATTATATACAAAAGACGATATTATCGCAAAATCACGCGAGATTGCACATATGATTGCGAATACAGAAGAAGTAGAATTTTTTAAACGTGCAGAAGCACAAATTAATGAAAATCAAAAAGTGCGTGAAAAAATTGCTTCTTTAAAGAGCTTGCAAAAACAGGCAGTTAATTTCCAACAATACGGAAAAGAACGCGCATTAAGTTTAGTGGAAGCAAAAATTGAAGCAATTGAAAAAGAGTTAGACGAAATGCCGATCGTAGATGAATTTAAAAACTCACAAGTGGATGTAAATGATTTACTACAACTTGTGTCGAATACGATTGCTAATAATGTAACGAATGAAGTGGTTCGCTCAACAGGCGGAGATATTTTACGCGGTGAAACAGGTTCACGCGTGAAAAATGAACAACCCGGAAGCTGCTCATAAAACTCAACTCGTAGATGCGTATAAAGCGTATCTACGTTTTTTTATAGCAAAAAACCTGCATGTCTCAAAAGACATGCAGGTTAATCATTGGGGTCAATGATATAAATGCTTCTAGTTAAATCTTAGTACCAACCATTTACTTGGTGGAATGCTTTTGCTTTATCCCATGAACCGTAACGTTGTTTTACATATTTTTCAGCTACGCGTTCTTGGTTAGCTGCTGAGTAATCTCCATTTAAATAAGAGCGGTCTAATTGGTATTTACCAATATATTTGCCTGTTGCACTACGTGCGTTGTAGTTATTTGTT
>JAGHSJ010000177.1 GCA_018065935.1 Candidatus Kurthia equi | reverse complement strand
TAATTAAACTAAATCCCCCCACTTTTTCTTTCATACGTAAGAAGATTGCGCCTGGTATTTTCAGGTGTCATCTTTTTCTGTGAATATAAATCTGTACTTGGTCTTTGAATAGATCCAGTCGAAATAGGAAAACCTAAGTATTGACCAAAAAAAGCCAGCAAGAAAGCAGAGCTACCTGTTGTGAGGTAACTTTGTATAAACGCTTTTTACTTTGGGTAGACTAGTTTGTTTGTAAGCCCGAAATATAAAAAATAGTGTTTTAATATCGTCCACACTAAATTGTAAGTACTGCCATGTAACTCCAGCTTTAGAAAGCTTACTTTCTACCCCTAATTTTTCACATTGAACCGCCACATGGTGATCAATATGATTTCCTTTTACCCACGCGTAAGCACCATGAACTCTTAGGTTTCGAGCAGCTTCTTTTCTTACACGTAGATAATCCTTATACCCCTCTATAATCCCATCAACAATGCTTTCATTTAGTTCTCCTGACAAACGAAATTTTTTCATCAATAAACCAAGCCCCTTTGCATTTTATGGATAAAATCACAATAAAAAATGATTTTTCTTAATTATAATTAAAGTTTAAGTGTATTAAAAGGATTATTTATTAAATGTTTAGTATTTTATTGAATACTGATGTTTTATAGTTACTGGTATGCTTTACTTTAAAAATATTTAAGCTCTTTCCCCATTTAACCAAACCTTCTTTTAACCAGCTTCCCGAACTGAATATAATGTAGTTTAATAAAGGCTCAATATACCGCTTAACATTTGAACCATCTATTGGTGTAAGAATTAAAGTAGACACACTTCTCCCAGCTCGTTCAACTTCTAGCAATGCAACTTCTTTTCCATACCTTAGTTTCACATATGCCACAATATACTTCCTAGGTGTAATACCATCATCTAGAAAAGCAAATGAACGGTCTCCTATATCAGTTAATTCGCCAACATATGCCTCCACACTATCTACAAAATAAGCTCTTGATAATTCATTTAACACTTCTTTAAAATCCGCTAATTCACCATTTACATATGTATTATTTAACGATTTAACTTCTAAACCTCTTAATATATTTGTCCCGCCAATATCACCCATTGAACGTCTATTATTATCCATCTTGACTGACTTTTTAGTATTATCATCAATTCCATCACGTTGTTTTGTTGAAGTCGTTTTTTGGCGAGTAATTACTAGGGCATCTACGTATTCGTGAGTTAAAGTATCGGTTATTACCTCATCAAACTCATTTGTACGTCCATCAACTGTTGTATCGGCTTCGTAGTCTCCTGATGCAGAAAGGGGAAGAACTATACGTTTTCTTGGTTCGTTCGATTTTTCATGATGAACAAGGCTGGGATGAGTAATCTCTAAATTAGAAACCTGTAATTCTTTATCTAGCATCGCGTTGATATATAGAACTGTATATCCTGTTGGAGTTTTTTTCACGCGTAGCTTCAGTTTAATTGGTGTTTCAAATGGCCATTCAAACTTTATAGAGTTATAAAAGTGAAAATTACTAGCCATACTTTCATATACTTTACGAGCGTTCTTGTTCATTAACAGCCATACTAAATGATGTAAATACTCATTCTTTAAATACTTTGCATTGTATGAAGAGGTGAAGCGTAATCGTAATAAATCCGACTCATATTCTTCTGTGAAATATAACGGGAAAGAGTTCATTTCAAACAAGCAATTTAACAGGAATGCATTAGGTGCAATCATTCCTCTCAGTACCTCAATTAAAGGTAGATAGAAACGCTCTCCATTGTAGTTGATAACGAAAGTTTGCGATATTTCTGTATAGTTTGTTCCACGTATTGAATAGTTTTGTTCAAAATAACCAACGTAATTTGGATCTATTGAAATTATAATTTCTTCAGTTTGATTAGGTGCGATAGGTTTCGTAATAACTCCATCAACATAATAATGCTGGATTATTAAAGAAGTTAATACGGTCCAATCAACTATTAACTTTTCAGTTGTATAATACCCATTAACTTTTCCACTAAAATAAACTGGCAGCACGACTTTTTTTCGTATCTAAAAGGCGCACCGATCCATTCTAATTTCACGCGTGCACCTTTATCAAACGGCCAAGATTTAAGCTTTATATCTTTGCTGTTCATCGATTCCACCTTCCTGTATATATACCTCTAGTATTGGTTGAATTGTTTTAAAATCCTTTGACTTTATTCCTGCTAGCCTTTGAACACGCCATAATTTTACATCGCTCAATTCACACTTCAGATTATCAATGATTTTACAGCACCGACGAATTTGAAATTGCTCCACACTTTCCGTAATTTGCTCAAGTAAACGCTTTGTAATAGGCAGCTGTTCTAAATATCTTTCAAGATTGGCTAATATCCCTAAACGCTTCCCTAAAAGAGATGTTGTAATTCGAATAGGCTTCTCAGACGCCCACAATTGCTCATATAGCGTTTTAATTGCATTTGAATATTGTATATCTCTTTTATTCCAATCAACCGTTTTCACCTCGTTATAAAGCTTTTGAGGGGCTGGTAATGTATTGAACAACCATTCTTTATCATGACTGTATAAATACATATATTCTTTTTGGTAAATTTTACGTAATTGAGTTCTACTTGATTGCGGATGCTTTTGCACAATTGCAATAAATTCAGCTTTATATGAATCTAATTTTGATACTGTCATTGGAACCTTTTGCTGATCCTGTTTGAAAATTGGCGGTTCTAAATATTTTTTTACCGTTTTGGAATCTGCCCCTAACTCTCTTGCAATTGCTCGGATACTTATATTTCCACGTGAAAGATCGATTAATTTTTGATACCTTACATGACCAAACTCTTTTACTCGACCTATCTTGAATATGTCTGTCGATTGTTTTCTTGCATAAATAAACCCACATGAGCACGTAAATGTGCCAATCAAATTTTTCGTTTTAAAATCCCTTGTTACATCTACATCTTGAATGATGAACTGCTTGTAATGTTCTGCAGCTTTATTTAGACAAGGAAATGGGCCTGTACCAAATGCGCCTTGATCTGTTGAGGTAATTACCAAGCTCCCTATATCCTGTTGTAAAAAATGCATTAGAAATAAATGACGCAGGGGATGTACATGACGCTTAGAATTACGTGTTAGCACTTTCAGCCAGTTGTACTCATCAAATTCACTTAGCTCGCTCTCATATTCTTGAAGAAAACCTGATGGAAAGGAGGATGCTACACCTTTATACAGTTCTTTCTGACGTACATGATTAGATGCTGTGATTAAATTACGCGCTCTCAATAAACTTCTGTATTTCGTACTTACAACTTCTCTCGAAAGTTCATGTATTGGTAGTTGTAGTAATTCATAAGCTTGTTTTGCTATTTCAACAGCAATTTCCTTATAGTTATCTACTTCATAAATGGCTGTTAAATTCATATGTCTCATTTCAAAACGGACATATGCTATTCGGCTATCACTTTTAATCGGATATTGGCGCAGTGGGATTTCGTGATTTGGACAATAATTGATGCCTTGTAACTGATGCTCTCTATGAATATATGGTTCACCATATTGCGCATTATCGTCCTTAGCACATTCAGCACAATAATATAGACCATCCTTTCGGCAAATACTTCCGGCTACAATACCAAGTCTTGTATATAAAGCTTGTCCATCTTCTAATACGTCCTGCAATATCTCTTGCTGCCGAGCTTCCGATAAAAATGAAGCATAGTAGGGGTAAATCGTATGATGAGCTAAAAGGGACTCAATGGAATACTGCGATCCCAATTGCTCAGCCAAGACGGAAAAATAACTACCAATCTCCACACTCGGTATTACAGAACGACTGCCAAACAACTCTTCTAAGGTGTCCTTACAATCAATATTTCCACTGTAAAAATGATAACGGGCAATGGCTGAATACAACAATTCATTGGGATATGGATTTGGGAAGAAGGGTAGCATTATATTACCTCCAAAAGTATTCATTTTCTGTATTATTGACTAAGTTCCTCTAAGAAATATCTAATAAAATCTTTTCCAAACTTCGTCAACTCAAGTCTATCCTTAGATTTAAGTGCTAACTTTTTTAACGTTGGCAACTTGGATTTATTTTTCGGGTTCGTAGCCATTGACACAAACTTTTGTAATTCATTTATGGCCTTTTCTATCCCCTCTAAATCTTTCTCTAAAATAATATCGGTTTTAGTAGTTAGTATCCCTTTTCGAACTAAGTTTTTCCGTATAGTTTCATATTGCTCATACGAGATGCCATGCATGTCCAAAACATCTTGATAACTATTCACCGTTTCATCTAATTCATTAAGATAATTCTTCCCATATAATTTCAACACAGTAAGATCTATAATTCTTAAATCTCTTAACATATCATAAAAAACTAGCACAAAATCTTCTTTGATTTTTTCATGTTCAGCTATATTCATGAAACCAGTCACCAAATATTTAATTTTCTCTTCTTGTGGTTCATCCTCTACATATCCAAGAACTAATTCATATAACCGGTCAAGCTCTTTCTTTTGCTCAATATTCTTTAAATCAAATATTTCAGCTAACCTCGTTACTCTTTCAGATAATTGTTCTTCAAAAGTATTAAAGTTTCTTTGTAAACGCGATTGTTTGTAACTCATATAAGCATTGCCTACTCCTGGAATAAATGATGCCACAGCATCAGTAGCAATAGAACCTACCATACCTATGCCAGTTGATTTAACTACTTCAGCCCCTTGTGAACTAATAGCAGATAATACCGACTCGATTACAAGTGGTTTTACAGTTTCTTTTTTCTCTACCATATCTAACCTCATCCCAATCATTTTTAGTAAAATTCAATAAATGGATTCTTAATATAATTATTTTTAACTAACCCCTCATACGGGTGTTTCTTTTGTTTCAACGCACACTCTCTAATATCCAATAAAGGCAATATCTTATTAGCAGATACTACTTTCACTTTCTTTTCCTTAGCCTTCTCATTCAACTCGATTAAATTGGAAATGAGTTGAGCTTTGAGAGTGTTAGAATCTGTTTCTATCGGAAAATTTTCCACTACTTTTTTTGTAGCTTTCATGATTTCACTTGAAGTTAAAGCATCAAAAATACCGATTGCTGCAACTTCGCCGCTTAAACCTTCAATCAAATCTTGACGTTTGTACGCTAAAGTATTTTGGCGTTCTTTCATCGCTTCTTTAACTCGACCTTCATACTCAGTGCTTTGCTTGTGACTTTGCATTAACTCATCAAGATTAATCATAATATCTTCATACTTATACATTGCAGCAAAATCATTATTACGAATGGCATTCAACATCGGCTGAATTATTTTCATATCTTCTTTTGCTGTTTTCTTTAAGACTCTCGTTGTCAATTTTTCATCTTCATTAGATTCATCATATAAAGCTCTCTCTTGGGCTAATATAAATAGATTGACAGCAACTGAAGTAATCCCCTGACATTCTTCATAAAAAGTCTTTTTCACATCACCCGTGAGAGATGAATATGTTTTAAGGCACTGCAATTCCCACAATGTTTCTAAAAAGAAATCCCACTCCTCGCTTTCCTCATCCATACGGTCCCAAATAATCGAACCATCACTAGCTGCACGACGTGCCTGACGAAAGTTTCCTTTGAATAATTGTTGCGCCTTAGATGTTCCTATTAGAACTGTTGGGATGCCCACTGTATTAGATAATGTCACAAAAAAGTTAAGCATCTCTTCTTGATCATTTTTCGCATGTAATAAGTGTTGAATTTCATCAATCACAAGCACACCGATGCCATACATACTTGCCAGTGATGTCATATGTAAAAGCATCGTTGACGTAACACGATTTAAATAGCCAAATTTCTCTAAGTAGCGTGTACCTAGCAAATCATCAACGGCCTTAAAAAAACTTTTACAGAGTGTTGAAAGACTACCATCATAAGGACAATCAATCTTTAACCAGACAATTTGTGTACGATTAAACGGCTGCTCTTTATATACTTCATGCTTTATCACTTGAGGATACATTAATAGCAATCGTTCTATTGCAGTTGTTTTACCGATTCCTGAGATTCCGATTATCGATAAGCTATCTGCTGTCGAACGAATATGGTTTAATCGTTCATCAATATATTTATGAGCCTGTTCATCATCTTCGCGCAATTCATGTAGTAAACGAATTTTTTCAAAAAACGTTTTATCTAAAGGGTTTCTAGCTAAATAACCTCTACGGATTAACGTAGATAAACGGCGCTCTACTTCAAAATGAATTGGTAATGGTTGAATAAAGTTCTTCACACGTTTTAACACGTGATAACGAATATTTGTATCACTTTGCTTGTCTTGTTCACTAATACGCGGTGTCACCATAAATCGGTCCAATACATCATCTTCACTAAAAATTGGCGGGAGAGCTTCAATAAAAGGATTTTGAGCATATTCAGGAAGTTGCTGTGACTTATAATAAGCTTCCTCCATATCGCCTTTTAAGACGACACTATTCATCTTTTCCAAATTGCTCATCTCGCTTTCTCTTCAATTTATCCATTAGACGTGAAGATGATTTCTTTTCTACCGTCTGCTCTAACTTTGTCCTAGATACAAAATCTATAACCTCTGTTGGCTGCTCAGCTATAGAAGAGGTAGGAGATAAATCAAATTTCTCTTCCTCACGATTCGCTTGCTTTTCATTGGTTTTATTCTCTCTAATTGCTTCTAGTTTTTCCTTTTTACTAGTCGGTTGATGCAATGCCTTTTTCTTCTTTTGCTCGGCTCCCTTAATAATTTGCTCCATCATTGCGTCTGCATTAATAGTCAACTGTACTTGCTTAGAACGTTCCTCTTCTTCTAACTCATTTCTTAATTGATGTTGGAAAACAACATCCTCTAAGAAATCTAATTTATATTGCTGACTTGGCTCTAACAAAATACACGTTTCATAATCCATGCCATTATCATTCGGAATATAAATTTTATCTAAAGAACGTGGATCATACACAACCTCAATGCTTTTGTTTTTCAACTTGGCATACCACTGTTCTTCAATAGCACGTTTTGAACCATATAGTAAATTTTTAAACTTAATACCTGCTCTTGAAATAGTTGCTTTCTCACGCGGTAGCACATTCAAACGCAGAATATTTCTATCTACTGTTCGCAAGCGCCCTTTGCGATTATGAATGCCCCAATTCCATAAGTTAATAGGTGTTGGTACAATTCCATCTGTAATCATTTCCTTTTCCATTGGATATTTATCAATGATTTTATGATTGTGTTGTAGCACCATCGTAATAATCAAAGAAGTGAATTCTTTTAAATTCAATGTAGCGTTTAACCTATAATCCATGTCTCCACGCTCTCGGTACTCCTTTTGAATAGCACCTGGCGCTTTTTGTTTCACTTTTCCGTTAAACGCCCTAAATTTACGCTCAACAATCCCTTTTAAATCACCACGATATGCTGTTGTATTTTCAATTTTGACATTCAAATTATTAATCAGCCCAGCTACTGAATATCCTTCAAATTCCCCTCGATCTGCAATGATAATTTCAGGCAAATGATTCGTCGGCCATTGCTCTTCTGTAATCTCAATATCATATTGCTTACAAAATTCAACCTTATCGGCTACCATGTTATCTAGTGCCATCATGGCACCTACCCATGATGGTCCCTCTAAGCCAACATAAACGCCCGTAATAATACGTGAATAGACATCTACGACTGCATAAACAACAGGTCTACTAATAACTTTATTTACATCAAAAGAGCTTACTAAATAAATATCCGCAGCTGTTGCATCAATTTGAAAGCGCGTCCCTGGACCATTTGTTTCTGCTTTAGAATTACTAATAAGCGGACGATGCTTTAACTCATATTCCTTAGCACTTTTACGAAACTCAATATCTTTTTTAGGGTCTTCAAACTTTTTGAACCAATAGTAAAACTGCTGGTAGGAGGGGATACGATTCGCTTCCCAAATACGATACTGCAGCTCACCGTTTTCTTTATAACGGTCCGAATAAAAATCACGCAAAATAAAATGATAAACATCTTTTAATGAGTAGTTATTCGTTTTGCGGTAATATTTATTAATCGCATGTTCAAATTGTGTTTTAATCTCATCCGTTATATTAATACCACTTCGATATTCACCATTTACGGTTACTCTACGTGGTCGCCCAACCTTATCCTCACTTAGATTTTTTGTTTTTCCTCGACCACCTGAATTTGCATAATCAGGTAACATGGCATTTTTATTCATACCTCGCTGCCAATAGCGACTAAGTAACTTTTTAACCTTTGTTGGAGTAACATCTAACGTAGTTGCAATCTCTTTAATTTTTGTTTCTCTACCACTCTTTTGAAGCAATTTCTCCATATGTTGGGCACAGTTCGTTTGGATAATCTCCCAATCTGTATCACGCTTATAAATTTGAATTTCCGTTAATTCTTCTTCCTTTACTACACGTGCAAAGGGATCTGTGACAAGCAGCCACTCTTTTTGCTCTATATCTGTCAATAACGATGAATAGAGCTCTTTTTTAGGCATAGATGTATTTGCATCAATATTGACGACATAAACATAAGATTCCTCAATTTCAATAATACGAATACGAGTTGAATCTTTTACCGATTGAAGAACTTGATTAATATAAATCATCCGAATTTCACCTTCTTCAGCTTACTTTCGTCAATAGACTGAACGACAATAGGTTGTTCCACATTTAAAGGCTCTGACATATCTATTCGTATAATTTTCTGGGCAAGTAAATGATAAAATAGTGTCATTCCGCTACCTAAAGGCATATGTGTTTCTTTAGCAAATACGTTTGTAATCTCTCTAATACTCTTGCTTTCATTTAAGATTCTTTGTAACAATGCCATCGCTAAATCTTCAATATGCTGCTGATTTAGATTTTGAAAAGCGTCGTAGCTTTGAATATCATAATAATCGTGAATATAGCTAATGTTCCGCGCCATTTCTTTTGTAATCTCTAATTCTGTTACGATACCCCAATCAATTTGCCGTCTTTCCCAGTAAACTCGCTCAATTTCAAATTTCTCAAGAACTCGCTCATTTAACAGCTCATCCTTCATCTTTATTGTTCTCGCAAGCTCTACGAATCCTTGTCCTCTATCTACAGTAAGTAGAAAATCTGTTGTCATCACAATTGGCTCATTCGTTTTCGGGTCTGTAGGGTGTTTAAGACCTAATTCATCAGCAATAATCATGGTTTCCTCCAACGGCAACAAAGGAAACTGTTCTCTAATATCAATAACGAAATCCGAATATTCAGTTATATAAAAGTAATTTCGTTCTAAATCAGATAGAAATTCATATTGTCTATTTGTTTTAATGCCTTTTAAACGTGTAGAGCGACCTTTAGATGAAACATCCTGAATATTTAACCATGGTTTATAATTCGCTCCTACTCCAGAGCCTCTACCTTCTTTAATCCATTTTTCAACTTTAGATATCCTAGTTCTTTTAGGCATAAAAAAACACTCCTTTAGATTATAGTAATCCAAAGGAGTGAAACGGTGCAACTTTATTCAAAACGGTACATCTTTTTTAAAAACAGTACAACTTTATTTAAAATCTACAATTACATTAAAACTCTATTACACTATTACTCAACAGTTACTGATTTGGCTAAATTTCTTGGTTTATCCACATCACAACGGCGGTGAAGTGCCGCATAGTAGCTGATTAGCTGTAATGGCACAACAGATACAAGTGGCGTTAATAACTCATGTACGTGAGGGATTACTAGGCGATCGCCTTCTTCCTCCATGCCTTCCATTGCGATGATGCAAGCGTTGGCACCGCGCGCTACGACTTCTTTCACGTTACCGCGAATGTTAAGGGCTACTGCTTTTTGAGTTGCTAATGCGAATACTGGCGTACCTTCTTCGATTAACGCGATTGTACCGTGTTTTAACTCACCACCCGCGAATCCTTCCGCTTGGATATATGAGATTTCTTTTAATTTTAATGCACCTTCTAGAGATACACAGAAGTCCATATTACGGCCGATGAAGAATGCGTTGCGTGCGATTTTCAAGTAATCTTCTGCGATTTGTTCCAAGTCAACTTTTGAGTCGATGATTGTTTGGATACCGTTCGCTACAATTGCTAGCTCTTGTTTTAAGTCAAAATTAAGTGCTACACCTGTTTCTTTCGCTACTGCATACGCTGCTACTGCAAGTACGGCAATTTGTGCCACATAAGCTTTTGTAGAAGCCACGGCGATTTCTGGGCCAGCATGTAATAGTAATGTGTAATCTGCTTCACGAGAAAGCGTAGAGCCTTGTGCGTTCGTTACAGTTAATGATTGGTAGCCTAGCTCTTTAATTTTCACTAATACTTGGCGACTATCCGCAGTTTCACCTGATTGTGAAATGAAGATGAATAATGGTTTTTTCGATAGTAATGGCATGTTGTAGCCGAACTCACTTGAAATGTGAACCTCTACAGGGATACCAGCGATTTTTTCGAAATATTGTTTACCGATTAAGCCGGCATGATAACTCGTACCTGCTGCGATAATATATAAACGATCGGCTTCTGAAATGGCTTTTAAAATGTCCGCATCAATAGTTACGTCATCGCCTTTTCCATAAGCTTGAATAATTTTACGGATAACGGTTGGTTGCTCATCCATTTCTTTTAACATGTAGTGAGGGTATGTGCCTTTTTCAATATCAGACGCATCTAGCTCAGCTTTGAATGGTGCACGTTCAATTACACGGCCATCTAATGTTGAAATTTCGACTTTATCTTTACGTACTAGGACAACCTCTTTATCGTGTAATTCGATAAATTGATCTGTTACTTGTAACATTGCCATCGCATCTGAAGCGATAACGTTGAAGTCTTCGCCAACACCTACTAGTAATGGTGATTTGTTTTTTGCCACATAAATTGTTTCTACGTCTTCGCTATCAAGTAATGCTAATGCGTAAGAACCGTGTAATAATGACAATGTTTTACGGAATGCTTCAACTGTTGTTAAACCATTTTTTGAGAATAACTCAACAAGCTGTACGATTACTTCTGTATCTGTATCTGAGGCCATTTGAATGCCTTTTAAATAAGCTTTTTGTAATAAGTGATAGTTTTCAATTACACCGTTATGCACTAAAGTAAAACGACCTGAAGCACTTGTATGCGGGTGCGCATTTAAGCGGTTTGGTACACCATGAGTTGCCCAACGTGTATGTCCAATCCCTACTGCTGCTTCTACGTCTTCATTTACTGCTTTACGTAAATCTGCAATACGGCCTTTTTCTTTGAAGATCGTTACGCCTTCTTCATTGTGTACAGCAATACCCGCTGAATCATAACCGCGGTACTCTAATTTTTCTAACCCTTTTAATAAAATTTCCTTTGCGTCTAATACGCCGTTATATCCTACAATTCCACACATATTTTTTCCTCCGATTGTTAGCTCACATCACACTACTTTAGACAATGCAAAAGTAGACTACAAAATCGCCCTTTTTTGCCTGTTTCGCAATTTTAGGAAACTTTAAAGTGGGTGCAGCTATTTACTCTCGTTTAGTAAATAAATCACAACCGTTTAAAGCCTCTATTATAAAGGTGATGTAGCTTTTCATAATTTTTTAGTTTTGATGCCTTTTCATTTTTCTGTGCAAAGAATTACTTCTCTGTTTTAAAAATGAAACATACAATCGGGCATGTGCGATTGGGAGGTATCCGCCGAATTTTCGATAATCCTCCACCTCGTCAACTAAGGATTGTTTTTCCGCTCAATTTCCTTAGCTCAGGCGCTATAATTGTTTTCCGATTTGTTTTTTGCGTCTACTTTCCTCCTTTTTGACGCCACTTATGAATCTATTGTTTTCATAAGCAATTTCATCATACATAAAACCATTTCATCCGTCAATCAAACGCTAATCTGAAAACGTTTCAAGTAAAAAAATGCCCCGCTTCATCGATAAAAACGGGGCATTTTTTGGGAAATTCCCTTTAGTGGGTTGCTATTATCATATGGAGTCGTTTGTATTAAAGTCTCTTGTCCTTTAATAATTTCACAATTTCTCGGTTGAATGCTGGTAAATCATCTGGTGTACGACTTGTTACTAACTGTTCCTGACAAACAAATACTTCTTCATCATGGAATTTCGCACCAGCATATTCTAAATCCACTTTAATCGATTTATAACCCGTTGTATCACGGCCTTCTAAAGACTTCGCTGTAATTAATAGCTGTGGTCCATGACAAATTGCAAATACCGGTTTCATCTCATCCATGAAATGCTTTGTAAATGCCACAACCCGGTCATCATCTCGCAGTATGTCTGGTGAAAATCCACCTGGAATAAATAACGCATCAAAATCTTTTGGGTTCACATCTGCAACACCCTTATCAATCTTCACTGTCGCTTCTCCGCGCTTGCCTGTCACCGTTTTGTTTCCTTCTTTGTCAATGGTCACAAGTGTATGTCCTGCAGCTTCTAATGCCTCTTTTGGACTTGTGAATTCCACATCTTCAAATTTGTCTGTAATCAATGTCGCAATTTTTGCCAATGTAAAACACTCCTTCGTCTTTTTAAGGTACAATAGTTTGATTCCCCAAATTATTGAGAGTAAAACATCTGTAGTGTTTAAAAATAAAAAAACGCCAGAAACAGATTATACTATCTGCTCCTAGCGTTTCATTAAACTATACGTTTTATTCAGCTAAACCCATTTCTGCTTTTACAACATCAGCAATGCGGTGAACATAAGTTTCGCATGCTTCTTCAGTCGCTGCTTCTACCATGACACGCACTAAAGGCTCTGTACCAGAAGGACGTACTAATACGCGACCCTCATTAGCCATTTCTGCCTCTACTTCTGCAATTACCGCAGCAACGTGCTCATTTTGTGTTACAGCATGCTTATCTGTCACACGCACGTTAATTAGACGTTGTGGGAAGATTGTCATTTCTGCTGCAAGCTCTGAAAGTTTTTTGCCTGTCGCTTTCATGATGCTTACTAATTGAATACCTGTTAGTAAACCGTCACCTGTTGTATTGTAATCTAAGAATACGATGTGACCTGATTGCTCGCCACCTACGTTATAACCGTTTGTACGCATTTCTTCGACAACATAACGGTCACCCACGGCTGTTTTCACACTTGTCATTTCATTTTCTTCTAACGCTTTGTAGAAGCCCATATTACTCATTACAGTTGAAACAACTGTGTTTTTATTTAGACGACCTTTTGCGTTTAAATGCTTACCGATAATGAACATAATTTGGTCACCATCAACAATCGTACCGTTTTCATCTACTGCGATTAAACGGTCCCCGTCACCATCAAATGCAAGACCTACATTTGCACTGCGTTCTACTACAAATGCTGCTAGCTTCTCAGGATGTGTTGAACCAACGCCTGCATTAATGTTTAAGCCATCTGGTGAAGCACCCATTGTTGAAATATCCGCCTCTAAATCTGCAAATAAATGTGTTGCTAATGAAGAAGTTGCACCGTGAGCACAGTCTAACGCGACATGTAAACCTACGAAATCTTCATCTACTGTTTGTTTTAAATAAGAAATATATTTTTGACCACCCTCGAAGTAATCCGATACAGATCCGATTGCGCCTCCGACTGGGCGTGGTAATGTGTCTTCTTCTGCATCAATGTAGCTTTCAATTTCTGCTTCTTGTGCATCTGTTAATTTAAAGCCATCTGGTCCGAAAAATTTAATGCCGTTGTCTGCGACAGGATTGTGTGATGCTGAAATCATAACACCCGCTTCTGCATTCATCACGCGTGAAAGATAAGCTACACCCGGTGTACTAATCACACCTAGGCGCATAACCTCCGCACCGATTGAAAGAAGACCTGCAACTAGTGCACCTTCTAACATTTCTCCAGAAATACGTGTATCACGTCCAATTAATACTTTCGGGCGATCTTTTGCATCCTTCGTTAACACGTACCCACCTATACGACCTAGTTTGAACGCGAACTCTGGTGTTAGCTCACTGTTAGCGACACCGCGGACGCCATCTGTTCCGAAATATTTACCCATTACTTATTCTCTCCTTCAACGCTTGACATCCCATACATTTGTTAATATTCCGCAATCTTCACGGATGTATGTTCATGTTTTTGTTAATGCGATTTAGTTTCCCTCTGAGTCGTTGATATTCGAATCCGACTCTACTTCATTATCCGTATCCTCTGTATCAACAGGCTCACTATATGCATCTGCATGAATAATAACTTTTTCTTGTGATAATTTTGTTACACCTGTTGGTAAAGCGACTGCAAAATCATAAGAACCTGATTCTGTAATTGTTGAGACATCTACCTCAACAACGACATTCTCAAGTACATCAATTGTCGCTTTAGGACCATAAATTGTGATTTTTGAAGGCTCGACTGATAAGTGTTCAATCGTTACCCCATCTTTTACTTTCCCTATTTCCTTTATTGTAATCGGGAGCTCTCGACTATATTCATTAATTTCTACTTTTACTTTTACTTTCTCTGGGTTAACACGCACATCTAGTTTATTTAAATCTCTATCTAATACTTTTACAGTAGCTTCTTGATCAAATGATTTATTGATTCCTTTATCACCAGTAATCGTCGCTTTTACGTAGCTAATACTATCAATGACACTTTTTGCTCCTGTAATCGTTACGCGACTCGGATTAGCAATCATAGAATTAATTATGAAATCTTCTGCCACGAGACGTTTATTCATCTCTGGCTCTATACGAAACTCTTCAGTAATCTTTTCTTCTATCTCCACATTGACTGTTCTTGGCTCAATCGATACATTTAGTTTTTCAGAAAAGTTTTCAGACTGTATTGTAACGCTATGCTCTCCAATTAACAATGCGTTTAAATCGACAAATACTTTGAAATCCTTTTCAAGCTTCGTTTTTAATACAATTGCAGGCGGTCCAGAAATTTTGACATCGACCGTTTCAGGTAAACCCGTTACAAACAAATTATCTTCATCATAATACACCTCTAGTGGTACATTTGTGATGACATCTGTTTCTGTAGATGCGCCATTTTCATTTTCACGTTTTTCTTCTGTTTGAACGTATAAAAATAAGGCTGCTGCTAAAAACAATGCCGTTAAACGTAGCATCCATGGACTATCAAATAACTTATCCATTCTTCTTCCCTCCCCAAGTCCACTTAGAAGCTAAGTTAGAATCTTGCTCGGGACCAAACCACATTTTGCGAAGTAATTCTTCAAATTCTTGAATAGAAAGATTACGGTGTAAATTGCCGTTTGCTGTAATACTGATTGCACCTGTTTCTTCAGATACAACAACCGTAATGGCATCCGTTACTTCACTTAAACCAAGTGCAGCTCGGTGACGTGTTCCTAACTCTTTCGAAATAAAGGCACTTTCCGATAATGGTAGATAACATGCCGAAGCAGAAATTTTATTTTTTTGGATAATGACCGCGCCATCATGAAGTGGCGTATTCGGAATAAAGATATTAATCATTAATTCAGAAGTAATGTGAGACTCCATTTTAATACCTGTTTCCACGTATTCATTGAGTCCTGTTTCTTTTTCAATCGAAATAAGCGCACCAATACGACGTTTGGCCATGTAGCTTACTGATTTTTTCATTGCCTCTACTAAACGTGTTTGTTCATCATCTTGTTGGTTTATAGTACGTTGGAAAAGCTTCCCTCGCCCAATTTGTTCGAGTGCTCGACGTATCTCAGGTTGGAAAATAATGATGATGGCCAAGAATCCCCAATCAATGACTTCTTGTAATAGCCAATCAAGCGTATCTAATCCAAACACATACGTTGCAAATTTTGCTAAAACAATAATTAATAACCCTTTCAATAATTGAACGGCTTTCGTTCCTTTAATGAGGGTCAATGCTTTATAAATGACGTACCAAACGAGCAGTACATCTAGCAGCTTAAAAATAAGATTTACAGCAGTAATATCTGTAAATTGTTCCATTAATTGCACGTGGCATCCCCCACTTTTAATAGCTAATCCATATTAGTTTTAGTATAGCACAATTCAGTCTGGAGATTAACTTCCTTTAAAAAAACAAATTACGCACTAAATAGCGCGAAATTATGGCTTCTCTAATGTCAATTTCCTTTAAAACTATGCTTTTTTATTCCCCAAAGGAAAAAGTCTACTCCAGCGAGTAGACTTTGCCTTCTTTAATAGAACGTCATTTTCCAGTAAAAGTTTCGGACTATTGAAACAATCCAACGACTTCATTAAAGCTTTTTTTAATTTTGTACCAAAGCCATCCAAACGCCTCATCTATTTCATGCACTTGTCCTGTCACAACTGCCGTTGATGCCATATAATTGCCGTTAATCACTGTTACATTGCCATCCACTTCTCCTTCAATGACAATATCTCCATTTTCCACAACAATATCCCCTTTGATAACCTCTCCAGCTGGTACTGTTACTGTTTGACCATCCACTACAAGATTCGGTTGTTTCGTTACAGAAAATTGATCATCATTCGGGTAGCTTCCGAGTAATGCAGCACTCATAAATAAACAAAATACAGCTGCTGCCACTAACATCGGATGCTGACGGAACCACTGTTTAATCCCAGCAGAACTTTTACGTTTTGGTAACCGACTTATTACTTGATCCTCGAAGCTAGGAGGGGCGGTAATATGTGCTGCACTTTTGATAAACGCAACCGTGTCACTTAATTCATGCATATGTTGTTGGCAATTTGAACATGTTTGTAAATGTCGTTTAAGTGTTTGCTCATGCTCTCGACTTATATCACCATCTAAATATTCGTGCATATAATCCACGAATTGTGATGCACACGTATTCATGCGTATCGTCCTCCTATAAATTGTTTAACTGCTTGCGTAAAGCTTCTCGTCCACGATGGATACGTGTTTTCACAGTACCGAGTGGCATATCTAAAATTTCACTAATCTCTTGAAGTGATAATTCCTCAATATATTTTAAAACGATTACCGAACGATATTTATCAGGCAAGCGACTAATTTCATACTGAATACGATCTTGAAGCTCCATTTGTTCTACAGCCTCTTCTGGAAGCTGTTCGTCTGCAGCGATTTGTGAATACATATCTAACCCCTCTGTACCCGCAACTTCTGCATCTAAATAATAATCTGGCTTCTTTTTTCGAATGCGGTCGATACATAGATTCGTCGCAATCCGATAGAGCCAAGTCGAAAATTTTCGTTTTTGGTCGTACGAATGAAGATTAATATATGCACGAATAAAAGCCTCTTGTGCAATATCTTCAGCTTCTTGTTTGTTGCCAAGCATACGGTAACACACCTGGTACAGCTTGTGCTGGTAGAGGTTAACAATATCGGCATATGCGTTTTGATCACCTTTAAGCACTTGTTTTATTCTTTTATTCACTAACGCATCCATTTGTCTTTCCTCTCCACCTTTTTAGCTGTTCTATATTTACGTATGGGTTTTAAAAAGGTTTCGTTTTAAATAAATAAATTCTTTTTAACCATCGTTAAATACGTACTATCATTATAGCAAAATTTTTTCTGCTTGATTGGGTATTTTCCGAATATTCATACCAAAGTTTCACCAAATAATGATCCTATCAGCGCAACTGCCACGTCTGCTGTTTTATTAAGCTCATCTAAAATCGGATTAACCTCAACAAATTCAGTAGATGTAAGTAATCCTGATTCTTGAATCATTTCCATAGCTAAATGACTTTCACGATACGTAATTCCTCCAGCTACGGGAGTCCCCACTCCAGGAGTGTATAGTGGATCTAACGCATCTAAATCCAGCGATAAATGCAAACCATCAATTTGTCGTGCACGGAAATATTTCATGGTTTCTTCCATTACATGTGTCATCCCTAAGCGGTCAATCTCATGCATTGTATATATTTTAATCCCACACTCTTTAATTAATGCTCTTTCTCCTTCATCTATCGAACGTCCACCAATAATAACAATGTTCTCCTGTTTAATTTTTGGCGCCATATGTAAAATTGACGTTAAACGCTCATGACCAAGGCCCAGACTTGTTGCAAGTGGCATCCCATGAATATTGCCTGATGGTGTCGTATCTGGTGTATTTAAATCGGCATGTGCATCAAACCAAATCACACCCATATTTTCATATCTTGTCGACAGCCCTGCTAGCGTCCCAATCGCGATACTATGATCGCCCCCTAAAACAAGTGGCATTCGCTGCTTTTGTATAACAGCCTGAACCTTCTCTGCTAATGCTGTACTTACATTAACAACCTCATCTAAATTAAGGAGCTTCTCATCTTGTTGTTCGGTAACAGCTGGATCTAATACTTGAATATTGCCTTCGTCTTCTACATCGTAGCCAAGCGCCGCTAATCTAGCTTGCAATCCTGCATAACGAATCGCACTTGGCCCCATGTCCACCCCTCGTCGTTGTTGTCCATAATCACATGGTACCCCAATAATTGAAACATATTTATTTTCCATGTTTGTCATCCCCTTAGATCTGCTTATTATGTTTCATACAGGCTCAGCTCTTCTCAGCTCATAATTCTCACTCTATTGAAATTTCGAGATTCAGCATGGATTTTCCTTTTTAAACGCAAAAAATCCTTTACTTAATTTTCATTAAGTAAAGGATTGGATTTTTATATTTAAGTGCACTTCGTATATTTAAATAAAAGTGAGCCATGTAGGATTCGAACCTACGACCCTCTGATTAAAAGTCAGATGCTCTACCAACTGAGCTAAT
>JAGHSJ010000167.1 GCA_018065935.1 Candidatus Kurthia equi | reverse complement strand
TACCGTGGGAGTAGCCATATGAACGAATTTATATTCTGTTTAAGTATAATCGGTCAAGAATTTTCTTTCCTTAGTTTAAAGATACACATATTCAAAAAAATCAACAATCTAAATGCCGATTTTTTGAGTATTTCGATAATTCAAAATCAATCTAAAAAATAACTCTTTGGTTTATTGATCTTTAATAAATTAAAATTGAAATCAATTCTTTACACAAAATGAAAAGGTTGATGTAAATTAGATTAGAATATATCGATACGATGAATGATCAAACAAAATCCTTGGATGAAGTGCATGAAAGCGTTGATTTAACCAAGAAAAAAACAACTATAAAGCGTATACTTGGATTCTTTGGTCCAGCATATTTAATAAGTGTTGGATACATGGATCCAGGAAATTGGGCTACTGATTTGGCAGGTGGAAGTCAATTTGGGTATGCATTACTTTGGGTATTATTAATGAGTAATGTGATGGCTCTTTTGCTACAAAGTTTATGTACTCGACTAGGCATTGTTCGAGGAAAAGATTTGGCACAATGTAACCGAGAAATATACCCAAAAGGCGTAAATTATTGTTTGTATGCCATGGCTGAAATAGCCATTGCAGCATGTGATTTAGCAGAAGTACTTGGTATGGCTATAGGTTTAAAATTGCTTTTTGGTTTAGATTTAATCTATGGTGTAAGCATTAGTTTTCTTGACACATTTCTATTACTTTATTTACAGAAATTGGGGATGCGAAAAATGGAAATTTTCATCATTGGATTAATTACTTTGATTGGCATGTGTTTCTTAACAGAAATGTTTATTGTAAAACCCGATTTTACTGAAGTAATGACTGGATTTATGCCTTCAATACCAAATGATGCTGCACTATATATTAGTATTGGAATCATTGGAGCAACTGTTATGCCTCATAATTTATATTTGCATTCAGCATTAGTACAGACGAGAAAAATTAAGCGGAATGAAACATCCATTCGTAAAGCCTTAACCTATAATTTTTTTGATAGTGCCATTGCATTGAATTTAGCCTTTTTAGTTAATGCTGCAATATTAATTTTAGCTGCTACAGTTTTTCATAAGAATGGAATGAATGATGTTGCAGATTTAGAAGATGCCTATTACTTGTTAGGAGAAACATTAGGTACTGAATGGGCTTCTAAATTGTTTGCAATCGCGTTAATTTTAGCAGGTCAAAGTTCTACTGTAACTGGAACACTTGCAGGTCAAATTGTGATGGAAGGATATTTACACTTGCGTATTAATCCCATGTTAAGAAGAATTATCACACGATTACTTGCCATTGTACCTGCTGTATTAGTGATCCTTATTGCTGGAGAAGAGAAGGTTGGCCAATTACTCATTTTTAGTCAGGTTATTTTAAGTTTGCAATTGGCATTTGCTGTTATACCTTTGATCCATTTTGTAAGTGATCAATCTAGAATGGGCATATTTGCTATAAAACCCATTTTAAAATTCTTTAGTTGGTCTATCGCAATTATTATTGCTGTTTTAAATATTGCTTTAGTATATGATGAGTTCAAATCACTAATCAACACCTACAATACACTTTGGTTAACCATAATACTTCTGTTATTATCAATTGGGATGTTCATTTTATTAGCAATCACCGTAATTTATCCTATGTTAACGCACAAACAGAATAAAACTAAGTCATCCATACATTCGACCACTTTAAATATACATCAACTAGAATATGAACCCCTTCCGTTTAAAAAAATCGTCGTCGCACTTGATTTTTCAACCTCTGATTATAAAGTGTTAAAGTATGCTAAACAATTAGCACAATCAAATACACAATTAATATTGGTTCATGTTGTAGAAAGTGCACAAGTAAAATATACAGGTGAAGAAACAAATGATTCCGAATCTAAAACTGATTTAGAACGTTTAACCCGTTATGCTGATTTTTTTCAATCGATCCATTATCACGCTATCATAGAATTAGCTTATAATAATCGCATACAAACTATAGCTGGTATTTGTGAAAAACATCATGCTGATTTATTAATTGTTGGATCACATGGTCATAAGGGTGTAAAAGACTTTGTATATGGAGAAACGATTAACAAACTAAGACATCATGTCAATATCCCTGTTTTTATTGCACAGTAATGCATTAAAAAGGCTAATCTACATAGTTAGAATAGCCTTTTTATTAATTTAAAATATCTAAAATTGCTTGATTACCTTGTAGGGTTGCATGATCTCTGGCTGTTTTACCTGTTTTATCTTTAAAAGATTGGTCAATTCCCGCCTCAATTAATTTTTTAGCAATTTCAAGTTGTCCAAAGGTTGCAGCGAAAATAAGCGGAGATGCCCCACTATAATTAACTTGATTAACATCCGCTTTGTGGGCTATTAAAATTGCGATCATTTCTGGATAACCTCTAAATGCTGCACCCATTAAAGCATTATTACCTGAAGAATCTTGTGCTTTCGGATTTGCTCCATTTTTTAAAAGTAATTGAACAGCTTCTTTATTATTGCTGTAAACTGCTAATATTAAAGGCGTATAACCTCTCGTATTTGCTTGATTAATATCAACTCCATCAGTGATTAATTTTTCAATTTGAGAAGTATTATTTGATCGAGCTGCATCGAATAAATCCTGTGCATTTGCTACATTAAAAGCTAATACTAAAGCACAAGTTAAAATTATTTTTTTCATTGTTTTGATATTTTTTTGAAAGTCATGGAGCCGAACTCAATCGACTCCAATCTATTAGAAATTAT
>JAGHSJ010000101.1 GCA_018065935.1 Candidatus Kurthia equi | reverse complement strand
GTTTTATATTGTGTTATATAACAATAATGGAATAGGAGTTGACGATATGAAAAATAAAGAATATTTATTAATTCCAGGACCAACCCCTCTCAGTGAGGAAGTGTATGAGGCCTTAGGACAAGAGATAATAGGACATACCGACCCACGCTTCATAAAAATTTACAAGCATGCAATTGAATTAACGAAGGAACTCTTTCGTACGAATGCAGAAGCCTATGTCATTTCTGGTTCAGGTACATTAGCGATGGAAATGGCGATCGTCAACACTGTTTCAAAAGGACAGCGATTGCTTGTAATCAGTCATGGATACTTTGGCGACCGTTTTGTCCCAATGGCAGAAGCATTTGGAATTGAAGTGGATGTTCTTCAGGCCAAATGGGGCGAGCAAGTGTCAGTTGAGCAAGTGGTCCATCAATTAAAAAAACATGATTACAAAGCAGTGACGGTCACTCATGTGGATACTTCTACAGCTGTGATGGCAAATATTTCCCAGCTCATTCCTGTAGTAAAAAGAGCAGGTGCTTTATTTATTTTGGATGGTGTATGTGCTTCAGCGGCGTTAGATGAAGACATGTCTAAAAGTTATGGGGGAGCAGAAAATAAAATTGATATTGTGTTAACTGGTTCTCAAAAAGCGATTGGTGCACCTCCAGGACTTGCGATTATTGCCTTTTCAGAGCAAGCCGTTGCTGCACGTGAAAGTATGGAGCAAATTCCTGCTTATTATACGGATATTAAAAATTGGCGGAAAGTAATGGAAGACCCGGGTGCTTATTTTGCTACACCACCAGTTAATTTAATCTATGCGTACGAAAGTGCGATGAAGCTGGTTTTGGAAGAAGGGATGGAAGCAAGAGTGGAACGTCACGACAAATATGGCAAGGCGATTCGACGTTCATTACATGCATTCGGCATGCGTTCTTTAGCAAAAGAAGAAGTAGCTGCGCCAACTTTAAGCTGTATTCTCTATCCAGAAGGAATCGATGATAAAGAGTTTCGTAGAAGATTACAGGTAAAAGGAATTGTTGTTGCTGGGGCATTAGGTGAACTTGCTGGAAAAGCATTCCGTATCGGGCATATGGGCAACACGACACCAGAAATGCTCGAATATACGATTCGTCAAATGGCTGTTGTATTAGAAGAAATGGGACATAAAGTAAGTGTCGGGGCGGCATTAAAAGCCTTCCGAGAGGTGCTAGCAGTAGAAACCGTATAATTATTTAAATGCTTCGCTCCACATAAAAGGAATTGAAAGCTAGGTAATAGAGAGGCTGAGAGGCTTCTCTATTTTTATGTATGAATGAAAAAGACTGTTGATGCTAGTGAGATTCTAATATTCTATCGTTAAAGAGTGAATATTCTCTTTTATGTCGTTATTTTATTGTTATTTTATCGTAAAGTTGTTAGAATATTGAATACATACTGAATATTCGTTCAGTCAGAGTGATGAAAGGGTGAAAAAAATATGTTGATGACGGATGTATTGAAGGCACATGCTCAAAATATTGGCAATCAAACGATGTTGGTTTATCACGAAAGAGAAACAACCTATAAAGAGTTCTATGAACTAGCTACATCTGTAGCAGCAAGTTTACAAGATATTGGTCTTGAGAAGAATGATATCGTTGCTTTGCTCATGAATAACTCAGATAGTTTTCCATTGGCCTATTTTGCAGTGCAACTTGCTGGTTATACGGTTATGCCAATCAATACGAAATTAGCAGCTCCAGAAGTAGCGTATATTCTAGAAAATTCAAAGGCAAAAGCGATTATTATTGATGAGGATTTAGATAGTCTATTACAAAAGATTGGTGTATCATTCCAAGCGAAAATCCTGACGCATGAATTATATGAATTGCCCAATTTAGCAGCCCATTATCGTGAACCAATTCTTAGTGGTGAAGATGTGGCGGTAGTTATGTACACTTCTGGAACAACTGGCAAGCCTAAGGGTGTCATGCTAACACATCAAAATATTTATGCCACTGCTGAAATATGGTCAAAACCAATGGAACTTTCACAAAAGGACCGGCTGTTTATTTGTACGCCCTTATTTCACTGTGCGGGAACACATGTATTTATGGTTCCAACATTTTTCATCGGTGCGACATTTATTATTGAAACAAGTTTTTCACCAAAACTAATTTTACGTCAGCTAAGTGAAACAAAGGCGACATTCTTTTTCGGTGTGCCAGCCATGTACACCTTGATTTTAAATAATGAAGTAAGCGAAACTTATGATTTGTCTAATTTACGTTTATTTGGTTATGGAGCAGCGCCGATGCCTTATGAGCTAATTAAAAGATTAAAAGAAAAATATCCAAATGTGAAAGTTCAAAATTTCTATGGACAAACTGAAAATTCTCCAGCAGCAACTTCACTATTAGATGAAGATGCCTTGACTAAAATCGGTTCGGTAGGGAAGCCGCTTGAAAGAACAGAAATCCGTATCGATGATGGAGAAGGGGGCGAATTGCCAACCGGTTATGTAGGCGAGATTACAGTGAAAGGTCCACAGGTGATGAAGGGTTATTTAAATAATTCGGAAGAAACAGCTTTTGCACTTCGAGATGGTTGGCTCTATACAGGGGATTTAGGGCGTGTGGATGAGGAAGGCTATTTATTCATTGTGGATCGCAAAAAAGATATGATTATCCGAGGTGGCGAGAATATTTATCCGATTGAAGTAGAAGAGGTGCTATTCCAAATTCCGCAAGTGTTTGAAGCAGCGGTAGTTGGTGTACCACATCCTATTTATGGGGAAGTGCCGAAAGCCTATGTTCGTATCAAAGAGAATAATCAACTGACTGAAGAAGAGATTCTCACATATTGTAAAACACAATTAGCGAAGTATAAGCTTCCATTTGCAATTGAATTTATTGATGAATTACCAAGAAATGCTTCAGGTAAAGTCTTAAAACATGTACTGAGAGATTAGGGGATGAGTAAAATGTCAGAAGTGTATTTGATTGATGGCGCACGTACAGCCTTTACGGAGTTTGGTGGATCTTTTTCAACGGTTTCTGCCATTGAATTAGGGACAACTACAGCAGTTGAAGCACTGAAACGTGCAAAAGTAAAAGCAAATGAAGTGGATGCAGTATTTTACGGGAACGTCATTGTGACGAGTAAGGATGCAGCACTAACAGCCCGTCATATTGCCCTGTATGCAGATATTCCACAAGAAGTACCAGCCCTTACATTGAACCGTCTATGTGGCTCAGGGCTGCAGTCCGTCGTTTCAGGGGCACAAGAGATAGCGCTAGGCGAATCAAATATTGTTTTAGCGGGTGGGGTAGAAAATATGTCTCAATCTCCGTATTCTAATTTTCAACAACGCTTTCATGGTTCTAAGCTAGGGGCGTTACAATTTGAGGATATGCTGCAATCGACACTTACAGATTCGTATGTCGGTTTAGGCATGGGACAGACCGCTGAAAATCTAGCGGAAAAATATGGACTAACGCGTCAACAGCAAGATGAGTTTGCGGCTATTTCACATCAGCGTGCAGCAGTGGCTGTTTCTTCAGGAAAGTTTGCTGAAGAAATTGTGCCTGTAACTGTGAAAAGTCGCAAAGGAGAGGTAGTCATTGAGCAAGATGAGCATATTCGTCCAAATACAACAGCTGAAAGTATTGCAGGCTTGCGTACATCTTTTAAAAAAGATGGGACAGTTACAGCTGCCAATGCATCTGGGATTAATGATGGTGCGGCCTCTGTCGTACTAGCCAGTGAGCAAGCGGTGAAGGAATATGCGTTAACCCCATTAGCTAAAATCATTTCTTGGACCTCTGTAGGTGTGGATCCAAAAATTATGGGGATTGGTCCTGTACCAGCTATTAAAAAGGCACTAGAACGTGCAAAATTAGCAATAGAAGAGATTGATTTATTTGAAATCAATGAAGCCTTTGCTTCCCAGTTTTTAGCGGTGGAGCAGGAATTACAACTGCCTCGTGAAAAAACAAATGTCAATGGAGGCGCAATTGCATTGGGGCATCCTGTCGGTGCAAGTGGAACACGTATTCTGTTATCAGCAGCTTACGAATTGAAACGTCGCCAAGGAAAATATGCAGTAGTTAGTTTGTGTATCGGAGGCGGTCAAGGTATTGCAGCGGTTATAGAACGAGATTAGGTAAAAAGTTCTATTTAAATTAATTCGCATGATAGGGTAATTTATCCCTATCATGCTTTTTTAATTTGAGATATGATAGAACTTGCTGTTTTAACTGCACTATAGAAATGGAGTTTTTGTTTTGTTTATTCGATTATATATGAATGCCAATACAGAAGTAGAGGCAACAACTTATTTACAAAAGTTATTGAAATTAGGTGAGCAATTAAAATTGTCACTTACGCAAGAAAAATGTGAACCTTTCATGCATTTTAATGACTCATATGAAATTGAATTAGAAAGTCCAATGACTTCAGAAAAACAATTGATTGAGCTATTAGAAGGAATTGCACCGAAATGGAATCAGCTTCCGAATGGTATGATTGCTACAAAAAAAGAAAATCATCTGTTCATTGACCAGATTGAAATGATTGAGGTTTACCCAGAATTTTAACTTAGAAGTTCGCTAATTATAGCGAGCTTATTTTTTTTGCCTGTTATAAAGTGCAACGAAAGGTAATATACAGTAAAATTGGGGTAATAACAGTATATCTACTAATTGGAGGTTGAGACAATGGGATTATTAAAAGCAGGTATTGGAGCAATGAAAGGCGTATTAGAAGATCAATGGCGCGAGTATATTTATTGTGAAAGCTTATCGAAGGACATCTTAGTTGTGAAAGGGCAAAAACGTTCCACAAAACGAGGCTCGAATAAAGGAAATGATAATGTCATTTCAAATGGGTCAATTATAGCGGTCAATGACGGTCAGTGTATGATGATTGTAGAGCAAGGGAAAGTGGTCGAGGTCTGTGCAGAGCAAGGTGAATTCGTATATGATAGCACGCTCGAACCAAGTATTTTTTATGATGAAGATTTTATGGGGAACTTAAAAGAAACATTCAAAGAAATCGGCAAGCGTTTTACATTTGGTGGGGAACCTGCAAAGGATCAGCGTGTGTACTTTTTCAATACGAAAGAAATCATCGGAAATAAATATGGCACACCTTCACCAGTTCCTTTCCGTGTAATTGATAAAAACATTGGTTTAGACGTAGATATTTCTATTCGCTGTCACGGGGAGTATTCTTATCGCATTGTGGATCCGCTATTATTCTATACAAATGTTGTAGGAAATGTAGAACGCGAATACAATCGTGAAGAAATTGATAGTCAATTAAAATCTGAGCTAATGACAGCTTTACAGCCAGCATTTGCGAAAATCTCGGCATTAGGCGTTCGCTATAGTGAAATTCCAGCACATACAATGGAATTAGCAGAGGCGTTAAATGCCGTTCTTTCAACAAAATGGCGTGAAACACGTGGTTTAGCAGTAGGTACTTTTGGTATTAGTACAATGAAAGCATCTGAAGAAGATGAAAACATGATTAAAACACTACAAAAAAATGCGGTTATGCGCAATGCATCAATGGCTGCTGCTCAAATTACAGGTGCACAGGCAGAGGCAATGGTAAAAGCAGCTGAAAATGAAAATGGCTCAATGGGTGCTTTCATGGGCATGAATATGGCGCAAGGAGCAGGCGGCGTAAATGCAGGTCAATTATTCGAAATGGCCAATGACCAAGAAAAAGCACAACAACAAGCACAGGCCCAAAACACAGCATCAGCCGCAAAAGACACTTGGGTATGCTCAAAAGGTCATACTAGTACAGGAAAATTCTGTGGCGAATGTGGCGAGAAAAAACCGGAATCAACAACATGGACATGTAGCTGTGGTACGGAAAATACCGGCAAATTCTGCTCAAATTGCGGAAATGGAAAACCACAGGAAACAAATTTCACCTGTGCACAATGTGGTTATGAAGCGAAAACAGCTGCCGTACCAAAATTCTGTCCGGAATGTGGTGCCAGCTCTCAAGGCTAAGGAGGAATACGCATGTCAAATGAAGTAAAAGAGGTAAAAGTAGATTTTGATGCCGAATGTCCTTCATGTGGCGCGTCTTTAGAATTTAATCCAGAAAAAGGGCTATTAAAATGCCCTTACTGTGATTATGAAGTAACAATTGCAAAACCTGAAGACGAAGCGCAGCAAACAGCTCAAGAGTTAGATTTCCATGCGGCAAAAGAACGGAAGAATTTTGACTGGGGTGTCGACAAGAAAATTATCATCTGCGAGGAATGTGCCGCAGAGACAATCTACGATGCGCTACAAGTAGCAGACACCTGTCCTTATTGTGGGTCACACCAAGTAATGGAAGCTAGCACACAAGAAACACTCGCACCAAATGGTGTATGTACATTTGAAATAACAGATAAACAAGCAGGCAATAATTTTCATCAATGGATTAAAGGGCGTATCTTCACACCAAGTGCAGCCAAGAAGAGTGCAAAACCAGATGCCTTTACCGGCGTATACCTCCCCTATTGGACATTTGATACACAGACGGTTTCACATTACACAGCTAATTATGGACGAAACCGCATTGTTCGCGATAGTGAAGGAAATACGAGAACTGTAACCGATTGGTATTCTACATCAGGTATTTATCAGCAATTTTTCGATGATGAATTAGTTAGTGCAACAACACGCTATGATCGCGATATGATGCGCAAAATAGAACCATTTGATTTACTGAATAATAAAGGCTATAAACCTGAATATGTGACAGGGTTTTTAGCCGAAAGATATAGTGTAGGACTCGACGAAGGGTTTGAATATGCTAAAAATAGTATTCATCAAAAAATCCATAGTGAAATTGAATCCAAAATTCGTTGGGAATGTCATGCAGATGTCGTCGCTGGATTATCTTTTTCTACAAGTCATGATGGCATTACATATAAATATTTAATGCTCCCAATCTGGTTATCATCTTTTCAATATAAAAATAAATTGTATCGTTTTATGGTGAATGGGCAGACAGGAAAAGTAGGGGGAAGTGCACCAATCTCACCTCTACGAGTGACAATTGCGACCATTCTAGGGTTAATGCTCATTTATATTATTTATATAATTGCTCAAAATAGCTAGATTTGGGTAGATAGAGAGATGGAGGGTTTTCAATGGAATCTAGATTATTTAAGCTTCATTCATTCACTGTTGTAGGCAAACGGGAACAATTGGACTTAGTAGACGGAGAACATGAACAGAAAATCCCAGAACTTTGGAATCTTGCGAAAGAACCAGGTGGTCTTGTGGATTTATTATTAGCGATTAATAATGAAAATATTGAAGGCATACTTGGTATTTCAGATATTTCAAATAGCAGTCAAGAGAATTTGAATTTTGACTATTGGATTGCAGTAAATTCAAGTCATACAGAAGATTTAACACATTTAACGATTCCAGCCGCTCGCTGGATTTCTTTTGAGATAGATGGTGTGACACCGCAATCCATTCAAAAAGGCTTCAGCAAAGTATTTGAAAATGGACTTAAATCACATGATTTGGTAGCGGCACTTCCTTATCAAATAGAATATTATCCGCCAAATTATTTGGAGAATGTAAATACATTAATGGAAATTTGGATTCCAATTGAAATAATCTAAATAGATTATAAAAGTAAAAATTTTCCTAACTGATTAGAAAGACAGTATAAAACCCGAATCGCATGAAAGATAAGCAATTCGGGCTTTTTTATGTTTAAATTACCTTGAAAATGAGTAATAAAAATATAGCAGTGAAATAATTTGTTTTCAAACGTTAGTAATATACCTATTCCGCTTGGGAACAGGCATTTATTAGGGTGGGAATTTGTAATGGGTATAAATAATACCCATATAGGTAACTACAAACTTTATTATAATCTGAAATCAGCTTTATATTAACCAATATTTACCTTATAGAAGGGAAATTTTGAACTAGGAAATGATAGATTCAATAAGATAATAAACAGGAGAATATAAATGTTTTAAAGTGTTTAAGTGATAGGAAATAAAGGAATGATAGAATGTAAAGGAAGTGGTAATTTTGAAGAAAAAACAGTTTATCTATATTTTGCCTATCGTTGCGCTATTGTTGACAGCTTGTGGTGATTCAGATGATGCTAATGAAAAAGACAATTCACAACAGGAAAAAACATCTAAAACTGTCGGTTCAAATGATTCAACTGAAAATGCCGAAGATCCAGCAGAAGGAACAACTAAAAATGAGGTAGGTACAAGTGATTCCTCAGAAGACTCGGATGATGCAACTAAAAATGAGGTTGGCTCTGGTGAAACATCCAATGAATCAACTGATAATGCAGTAGGAAAAGTGGGGGATACGGATATTAAATTTAATGATTTGTCTATTGAAATTAAATATCCAACAGGAGATTATTCACTCGACTATGAGAAAGAATTTTCAGGTGAAAAAGCTGAATTAGAAGATGAAAGAAAAAATTCTAAAATAACAGGTGAAGAGGCATTAAATAACTTTAAACCACTCGTTAAAAAGTTTAATTTTGATGCAAATACATCGGATGAAGATGTAAAAAAACAACTGTTTTCAATCATTAAAATCGATGATGATTATACTAGAATTGAAATGGATGTAGAATTTTCAGATGGTGTAGAAAAAGAGTATAATTTTACAAAATAATCATACACTCTAGCAAAGTATATATGTGGCGATTTGCCCATATATACTTTTTTTATTGACTTAAAATCGACGAAATCGAGACGTCCAATTTAAATCATAGGGCTGATAATTGAACGTACATTCGGCACGATTTATCACTTCCAATGCACACTTTTATTGCTGGAAAAGCGGGTATTTTAAAGCGATAGGTAAATCAAAATCGTTTACTAAGGAAAATGAGAAATTGTTAGATTTTGCTAAGTAGCGAAGGAAACATCGTTTAAAAAATGAAAAAAACATTGAATTTGAATTATCCTCTTGAAATTGATAATCATTATCATTTATACTAAATGTAACGAGATGGAGGGAATAACTTTGGAAATAATGATGAAAGATATTACAATGTATTTTGCAAGTGCTTCTGTTTCATTAACAAATGTTTTTCAAGATAAAGTAGCAGCAGTAAATACATATACACATATACATACACAATCAAGTGCATTAATTTTTCCAATAAGCGGTAGTTCTTGGGTACATAGTGGGAAGGGAAAATTTTTTGTAACCCCAGGGAAAGTACTTCATGTCAATGCACATAATTCATTGCATATAGAAAATTGTGGTGATCAGGATTTTCAATTTATCGTGACACAGTATCAAATCGCCGAAAGATTTGCGGAAGATTTATATGATGATGCCTTCTTATTACGCTTAGCAGGTGCAGAGGTTTATGAATCTACTGTCATTGAATTATTGAAAATGCAAGCAAGCCCTGGCGCAATGGTCGAATTAAATAGAAGAGCGCTGTTTTTTAAACTGATACAGAAATGTGTAGAAGGTGCACGTGATCAGCAATTACAATCGACTATAAAGATAATGGATCAAGTCGTTGAATACATTGAGCAAAATTATCAAAATAAAATTAATGTCACGAAAATAGCGGAACTCTTTAAATTAGAACGTAGACGACTAGCATATTTATTTGAACGCCACACTGGTTTGGCGCCAAATACGTATATTACGGAATACCGTATCTCAAAAGCAAAGGAATTATTAGAACGAGCAGACTTGTCAATTGCTGAGGTTGCCGAAAGAGTCGGCTATGAGGATTGCTTTTATTTTAGTCGTGTATTCAAAAAAATAACAGGTTTAGCACCATCTACATATCGCCGAAAAAAAATGACAGGGGCAAATGTCTAGTGGATTGAATATGTAATAAAAGAAAGAAATATGCTATAATAT
>JAGHSJ010000090.1 GCA_018065935.1 Candidatus Kurthia equi | reverse complement strand
ATATTAAATTTTACATTATTAGTTAATACTAAATCACTTGTGAAAAAGAGATTAACATTATTTTCTCCGATATCGATGGTGTGATTTATTTTGGATAAATCTGACACATTTAATTCATAATCTCCATTTAAGGTGTCTGTGGAGATTTTCTTTGCTGTATTTGGTATTTTTTTATCCCAATATTTTGTAGTATCGATTGGAAACTCATCTACTGGGAACTCAGGAATTGTAGGGAGTGCAGTATCATTAAAAACAATATCTCCTTTGGCTTCTGCAGCACTTAGATAGCTATTATCACATATATGCTGATTTGATGGTTTACACCCTTTATATATTTCTTTAGAAGGAGCACTAATATAAGAGTCTGCAGAATCTGTGCCGAAGGGAAATTTCACATTTGTAATTTCCTTTGGTTGTTGAGCAAATCCCAGTGCACCAGTTACAATCCCTTTGTTAATTGTTAGTGTATCTATTGCATGAATCGCATATTTAGAAAAGCTATTAACTGCTTCTTTATACGCTTTTGCATCTAGGTGATAGCTAAGTGTAGATTGAATCTTGCGTTTTTGTTTATCTACAAAACCAGTGGAAGTAACTGTGTATATGAAGTCATTAGCAGTAATGTCTACTTTTGTTTGGACTGCTGCTTTTGCCGCACGAAGTTCAAATACTTCTTTACATACTGTGCCAGCATCACATTGGCTCGTAGTAGCGACATAGTTTGTTGGTTTAACAACTTGCTGTAACTCTGAATCGGCATAGGCCTTAAAAGCAGCGATAAATGCTGCGCTGGTCATTTTGTTTTTTTCTTCCTCCGCTTTTTGTTGTGCTTGGAAAGAAGTGAAAAGTGATTCGATTTTCTGAAGTTCGGCTTTTTTTAAATTCAATCCAGCCTCCGCAATATAATAGGCGCTTTGATCCTTCTCTTCTCGATCTACATTGCTCTTGGACGCACCAGCTGTCGCAAGTACACTTAGTCCTAATACCGTTATGACCGTAATCGCCAGTAAAGCAATGATTAGCGCGTAGCCATGTTCATTGCGCAAATATTTTTTCACCACCTATGACCCCCCTCGTGTAAATAATGTTGTTTCTACTTTTCTTCCATCCATATTTTCAATATAAATATAAATACCTTGCTCATTTTTTTTAGTAGGAACAGTGATTTTAGAACAGTCTGCTGTTTGAAAATTTGAATTAGTGCTGGCTATGCAAAATGTTTTAAGCTTCGTAGCATATTCACTCGTATTTCTTTTTAAGTTACCCGTGTTATATACATAGGTAGCTTTTGAAAATTTCACAGTCTGTTGTCCAATTTCAATGGCAGAAGATTGACGAAAATCTTTTGTCAATTCTTTTGTAATAAAGGAGAGTTCATTCAGATTGGCAGCTTCGGAAACCTGTGTATTGTATTGCTTGTTGCTTGTGAAAAGTACGTTCATTAATAAAATGCCTAGAAGACTTGCAATAATAATGACAGCTAGTAGTTCGATTAGGGTTAGTCCAGCCTGTTGGCGTAAAAGTTTCAAATCGAACCACCTTCTTTTACAATTTTTTCCATTTCAGAAGTCGGGGTATTAGAAATAGAAGCACAGGGATCCGTAATAGTTACTTTATTAGAATCATATATAGAAATAAGAATATTCACTAGATTATTCGATTGTCCCTGTGTGGGTGTGATTTTTGTCATAACAAAAGAATGTTGTTGAGAAGATAACTTTTTTAAAAATTTTACACTTTGTCCTTGTGAACAGGAAGCAGTATAACCAAGCCCTTGCATTGTAGATGTGATATTTGTAGTATTTTGCACCTGTTTATAAACAGCTTCCATTTCACTTTGAGCAGAATAGGTAGCTGTTACTGTTTTCTTCGACTCTACAACTATATTTTTACTAGATATAAAGAAGGAAAAAAATGAAATAAGTACAATCATTAAAAGAACTGAAGCGGCTAGTACTTCTACAAGAGATAAGCCACATTCATTGGTAAGGTGTTTTTTTAGCATAACTAGCTCCTCCAAGAAGTAGTATTAAAATGGAAATATTCGTCTATTTATTTATTATAAATCGTGGAAGTTAAATAGTCAAAAAGACCTTGCAAAAAAATATATAAAACCCAAAAATGAAAAACATCCTTCTAAAGTTGTAGAATTTTTAGTCACTTTGATGTATATTG
>JAGHSJ010000230.1 GCA_018065935.1 Candidatus Kurthia equi | reverse complement strand
ACCCGCTTTTCGCATTAATCAACACCCCGCGGCCCCCCATCCGTCACTTATTCTCAGCAGAATTAGTTCGCAACGATTCTTCTTTTGCTCATTTCGGATTATTCAAAAAGAGGCGGCCCCCCAGCCGTCTCTTTTTTCTCATCCTACACGCTCCCTCAAGCGAGTAAAATCCCCTTATTCTTTTCGTTGTGCTAGTAGTATGTCTGGTAATTGAAAGTCAGCTGGTTTTTCAGTTGGTTGTTGTGGATTTTTCAATTGGATGAATTTTACTTCATCGGCGTTGACGTCCGTTATGTAAATACGCTTGTCTGCATTGTTCATGTAATTGCGAGATTGTAATCGTCCACTAACCCCTATTAGTGAACCTTTCCCGCAGTATTTCACAATTTGTTTTGCTAAATTCCCCCAGACATTGCACTGTATGAAATCCGCTTGTGCTTCGCCTGCTTGGTTTTTATACGAGCGATTAACTGCGATTGTAAAACTAGTAACATGCGTATTTTCACTGAGCTCACGTAGCTGTGGATCTTTTGTTACGCGTCCAACAAGTGATACATTGTTCACTTATTCACCTCCTCATCTGACTATGTCGTTATCATACATGGAAAGATGCGATTATATCAAAAGCTCATTTTTAAAATATGAGTAACTTTCGGCATGGCAAATTGCTGAACCTCCTTAGTTTTTGCAGAAAACAGCCAGCATATGACAAAGTCGGTAGTTTTCGTTATGCTATAATTAATACACTAATAAAAAGGTAGGTGGCCCATCTGAAAACATTTAAAATGCTGACACTTGAGCGCTTTACAGAACAAGGATTTATTTCGTATCCCCTTGTTGATGGAATTATTATCAATCAAGAAAACAGTCATCATACATGGATTTTAGAGATGTATGTTGATCGTTCACATGCTGCGGATTTTTATCAATTCGTTAATACGGATGAATTATTGGAAGTGCGTGCCGTCATCTCGTACCCTGATAATGAACCAGCAGCTTTTCGTGTCGTGGTACAAGTGATTCAAGATTTAGGTGATCAAGTTTCAATTTTAATGAAAGGAACGATTAAAACACATCGAAGACAATATGCTGAACTCCTACTTGAGAAGCTTATGGAAGAGGGTCTTTCAGGTGATGATTTACTCGAAAAATTCCGTTCAGATATGACAACTAGACCGAGAATTAAACCGTAATACAAAAGGAGAGCTGAAATTTTATAGATTTCAGCTCTCCTTTTGTTTGAAAGAATACTAAAAAAGCGACTACCACAACATCGGTTATAGCAGATGTTTGAAGTAGTCGTTTTTATGTAAGAGGTTATTCAGCTTTAGGTCCGATTGCAAATAAGATATCTGCTTCACAAACTAACTCGTCGCCTACAGTTACTTTCCCATGCCCTTTACCCATTGTTCCGCGAATTTTTAAGAATTCGACTTCCATCGTAAGTACATCACCAGGGATAACTTGACGTTTGAATCGTGCATTATCGATACCTGTTAAGAATACGATGCGTCCTTTAAAATCATCTGAGCTAAGTAGTGCGATACCGCCAACTTGAGCCATTGCTTCAATAATTAACACGCCCGGCATCACAGGATATCCTGGAAAATGCCCTTGGAAAAATTCTTCGTTAATTGTTACATTTTTAAAGCCCTTCGCACGCTTCCCTACTTCTAGTTCAGTAATACGATCCACTAATAAAAATGGATAACGATGTGGTAAAATTTGTTGAATTTGATCTGCTGTTAACATGTGTATCCTCCTCTAACTACTCCTCAGTACCATTCATAATATCAAAGACATGTGTCCAAGTTGATGGGTCTAAAACATCCATCATTTTGCCATCGCCTATTACACCATAGCCAACCATTGCACCGATAACTGCTGCAATCCCCAATATTAAAACAACAATAACAATGCGTAAAATCATCCACATGATTGATTTACCTGCGTAGCTTTTACCTGAAAGTTTCTTAACTTCCTTTTGTTCCTGTCTTGATGGAGTTGGATTGCTTTGTTCAGCTGTTCGTCTTTCTGCCATAGATTGGTCCCCTTTAATGTTTATTAACGTACGCTATTTATTAGACCGAGCATTTGATCTGCCATTGTAATTGTACGTGCATTGAATTGATAAGAGCGCTGAGTTGAAATTAACTCAGACATTTCCTTAGATAAGTCTACATTAGAACCTTCTAACATGCCACTTTGAACTTCAATTTCTCCACGTTCAGCGCCAGTAATATTGTGTAAAACATCGGCTGCATTTGGAAATTCTCTTGCAATATCTGCTGAGTATCTTAAATATTTGTCCTGATCCTGCTCCAATAAATTCGGTTTATCTACTTGAACAACAGCTAATTCTTTCGCTTCTGTTGTGCCATCCGTATAACTTACCTGTAATTGACCATCTGGTGATGTCGTAATACCAGACACATTTTCTTTAAATGAAATCGCATCGCCATTTGCATCTACTACATGATAGCCATCTGAATTCACTAAATCTGTTCCACCATCATTGCGTGGTGTTAAGTAGAAATTACCTTGTCTTGAAAGTAATTGTTCACCTGTTTGAGGAGAAGTTACTGCGAAATATTGATTTTCCTTCGTTAAAGCAAAATCTAAATTACGTTTTGTTTCACTCATTGATCCAATAGCTGTGTTTAATTTAGTTTGCGCAATTTGTGCACCGACACCAATACGAATTCCTTTTGCCGATTGGCGCGGAGCTGTATCTTGTTTGTCATTATTCATTTGTTGGTACATCAGTTCACCAAAAGTGGCTGAACGTGCTTTAAAACCTGTTGTATTACTGTTTGCAATATTATTCGAAACAGTATCTAATTTTGATTGTAGCTGTGACATCGTATTCGCTGCTGAAATCATTGTGCGTAACATGTATTATTCCTCCTAGACTTTACCGATTTCATTTACTGCTTTATCCATACTACGATCATAGGCAGTCAATATTTTTTGATTGGCTTCAAATACGCGGTAAGCAGACATCATTTCAGTCATTGCCTGTGATGCATCTACATTTGAACTCTCTGTAAAGCCCTGTTCCATTGTAAAACTCACGTTATCGGCTGTATAGGCGTTTTCTAGCTCTGTCCCATCTTGTGTATAGAACAACCCGTTGTCTTGCTTTACAAGCGCGTCTGGTTCGTTAGAAAAGGCAATGCCTAAACGTCCAACCTCTTCATTGTCCACTTTAATCGTTCCATCCGAAGCAATAGTAAAATCTTCATTTGCAAATTGTAATCGATTATTATTTTCATCTAAGACATAGTTACCAGATGCCGTTGTTAAATAACCTTCTCCATCTAAAGTGAAGTTCCCATTTCTTGTATACGCTTGGCCACCGTTTTCAGCCTGTAATTTAAAGAAAATAGAGCCTACTTTCCCTGTTTCCTCATTGATTGGTAAGTCCCCATCCATTAACGCCATATCTGTATTAACACCAGATTCCACAATTGAACCTTGTGTAAAATTAGGTAATGTTTCTGATACGTATACACCTGTCGAAAGGTCACCAATCTTCTGTGCTGTAACCGCATTAAATCCATTAGCTGCTGATGCACTACCATTATTTTTTTGAACGCTCGACATTAACATATTTGGAAACGAACGAATCGTAGACTGGTCTGCTTTATAACCAGCTGTATTCGCGTTTGCTACGTTGTTTGATAGCATCTCCGTACGACGTTGTTGTGCCATCATTCCTGTAGCTGCTGTATAAAATCCCTTAAACATGTTGTTTCATCTCCTCATAAAAAATCACTAATGATAATATCGGCTATTAAAACATTTTCTGAATATTTAACTGATGTCTTTTACTTCTTTTTCGCCATATTTGTTAATAATATACCCGTTCCATCAACTACACAATTCATGGGGTTATCTGCTACATAAACCGGGACGAGTAATTCATCTGACAAGATGCTATCAATCCCTGGTAATAGAGCGCCACCACCTGTTAGCATAATCCCTTTATCAATAATGTCTGCTGAAAGCTCTGGGGGGGTCTTCTCAAGGATGTTCTTAGCTGACTGGATAATTAGGGCTACCGTGTCATTAACCGCCTCTAGAAACTCCTCAGTAGTGATTTCAATCGACCTTGGTAAACCACTCACCATATCTCGTCCTCTTATTTCCATCACTTCATTCTTTTTCTCTAAAATTAGGGAACCAATCTCAATTTTTATAATTTCAGCTGTATTCTCACCTATTAATAATTTATATTTCTTTTTTATATAATTTAAAATATCCTGATCAAATTGGTTTCCAGCGACTTTTAGAGATTCTGACACAACAACTTCTCCCATGGAAAGTACAGCAATATCTGCAGTTCCTCCACCAATATCAATCACCATATTTCCAGAAGGCTGATAAATATCCATCCCCGCACCAATCGCAGCTACCTTTGGCTCTTCTTCAATAAAGATACTTTTTCCACCCGCCTGAATAGCTACATCCTTAATTGCTTTTTGCTCAACTAATGTAATATTAGACGGACAACAAATTAAAATTCTTGGTTTACTTAAAAATCCTTTCAGATTCAATTTTTTTAAAAAAAATTTCAGCAGTTCCTCTGTCGAATCAAAATCATTAATGACGCCATCTTTCAATGGACGAATCGTTCGAATACCGGCATGCGAGCGCCCAACCATTTTTCGTGCCGTCTCTCCAACTGCGACAATTTTTTTGGTCTTTTCGTCAAATGCAATGACGGTTGGCTCATTTAAAATAACGCCTTTTCCCTTTTGAAAAATTAATATATTTGTTGTACCAAGATCTATACCTATATCTTTTGAAAACATCACCTCAGACACCTCTCATTTCATTATATAATAGGGACATTTTAACAT
>JAGHSJ010000159.1 GCA_018065935.1 Candidatus Kurthia equi | reverse complement strand
GACATCGTGTCACTCGACTTATCTGCCCAACGTCCTGTTGACCTTCTTTAGTGCACTCGTGTGTGAACGAGCGGTTTTGCCTTTTCTATGGTGTCTAGAACATTATGCCAAAAGCTACCGACACTTCAACCACTCGGTGAAAAGTGATAATACGTTTACTTTTCATTCGTGTTTTCCAGTGCGTACCGCTTTTAGAATGGCGTGATGTTCTTTTCTAATTATTATGGAAGAATTCTTCTAGTTTCAGGTTGGGGTCGGTTTGGTTTAGGGCGACTAGGAGTTTAAGGCGGGCTTTTTGGCCGTTGATGCCTGTTGTGTAAATGGCGCCTAAGTCTTCTAACATTTTTCCGCCACCTGTGTAACCGTATACGCCTTGTGCGATGCCATTGAAGCAGCGTGATACGATGACGATTGGTATATTGTCGTCGATGAGTGCTTGGATGCTTGGAACTAGCGATGGTGGAACATTTCCTTGGCCAAGTCCTTCGATAACTATGCCGTCATATTTTGCTTGGCGGATGGCTTCGAATATATCAGGATCCATACCTGCATACGTTTTTAACATAGCTACACGTTTATTTAAATTTTCTAAGTCTACATATTCTCGCATGACAGGTGAGTGGTGGAAATGAATCGTTGTTAATGTAATTAAGCCAATCGGTCCGTATTGAGGTGATTGGAATGTAGCTACATTACTCGTAGATGTTTTCGTCACATTTGCCGCAGCATGAATTTCGTCATTCATGACAACGAGCACACCTTGTCCATAGGCTTTCTCTTCACTAGCTACGCGAATGGCAGCGACTAAGTTGTAAATACCGTCTGATCCAAGCACATTTGAAGAACGCATCGCACCTGTTAAAATAATGGGAATACGTGTGTTTAATGTTAAATCTAGAAAATAGGCAGTTTCTTCAAGAGTATCTGTACCATGTGTAATGACAACGCCATCATAATACGTTTGTTTTAATTGCTGCTGAATAATGTTGCGTAGTTTAAGCATATGTTCAGGTGTCATATGTGGTGATGGTAAATTAAAGGCTTCAATTTCAGTGATATGAGCGAAGCGTTCTAATTTTTCATGTTCCTTCGTCAGTGGGTTGATTTCATCTGGAACGACTGCGCCACTTTCTTCATTAACGTGCATGGAAATCGTGCCACCTGTGTGAATGAGTAAAATTTGTTTTTTCATCATATACCTCCTACATAAGACTCCTCTGACAATGCTATAATTAAAATTATTTACTGGAGGGGAGTTATGTCATGTTCATTTTACTTTCAGTTGCACTAGCTCCTGGTTTAGCGCTGTTTAGCTTCTTCTATTTGAAAAATCAAATGGCAACAGAACCAAGAAAAACGCTACTACAAACATTTATCTATGGCGCAATTTTAACATTTCCAATAATGTTTTTACAATATGTGTTTAAAGAAGAACAAGTATTTACACAAGCATTGATGCAAGAAGTTTTCTTTTCAAGTATAATTGAAGAATTTTTTAAATGGCTTATTTTACTATTAGTTATTTATCATCATGTGGAATTTGATGATCCCTATGATGGCGTATTGTATGGAGCAGCTATTTCATTAGGCTTCGCATCGGTTGAAAATGTCTTTTATTTGATTTCCTATGGAGTTGACACTGCATTTTTACGTGCAGTGTTACCCGTATCAAGTCATGCATTGTTTGGCGTAGTGATGGGCTACTATTTAGGAAAGGCAAAATTTAACTTACATAACAGGCATAAATTATTCATCAGCTTTGCCCTTGTTATTCCAGTGATTTTGCATAGTTCATATAACTTTATTTTGGTGTTACAAAAACATTGGCTGTATTTAATGATTCCATTTATGTTGTTTTTATGGTGGTTCGGCTTGAGAAAGGTCAAAAAAGCACATATCGCCTTAATGCAATTATTAAATAATCAGTCAGTGAAGGATAAATTTTCTCGCTGAATGGTACATTTGGTACAGTTGAAGATGAAAAAGTCCATCTAAAGGATTGCTTTATGGAAAAACTTATGTAACAATGCCATAATATACATAATGTAAATAAAGAAATATGGGGTGAAAAGGATGGAAATTAAATTAGGAACTAATTTAATTTTAGAGGCATATGACGAGGAATCGGATGAGCGATTCAAGTGTAAAGTTGTAGAGCAGCAGGATAATCTGTTATATATCGATTATCCAGTAAGTACAGAAACGCATCGTACAGTATTTTTAGTGGAGGGTACACGTTTTCGTGCTTCTTTCGTAGATGAACTGAAAGTGGGCTACGCATTTAAAACAAATGTTATTGGACGTAAGAAAGGAAATATCCCAACCATTCAATTAATGCTCCCAAAAGATGAAGAATTTCAAAAAATCCAAAGACGTGAATATGTTCGCGTGGAAACACCAGTAGATGTAGCAATCTTCCGAAATGAACAATTTAAGCAGTATGTTGCTGAAGACATTAGTGCGGGTGGTTTGGCTATTGTAGCAAGTAGTTTAACGGAGTTTCAAGCATTGGAACGTGTAGAGCTAACTGTGGTACTACCATTTGAAAAACGTGAAGAGGGTGTTCGCTATGTGGAAACAACTGCAGAAGTGACACGTGTTTTTGAAAGAGATGGTCTAATTATCGTACCGATGCGCTTTACAGAAACAGATGAAATTGATAAACAATTAATTATACGCTTTTGTTTTGAAAGACAGTTACAGATGCGTAAAAAAGAATCAACAATTTAATGAAAAACATAGGACATTTCTTACAGGTAAATACCTGGAGAAATGTCTTTTTCAATTGAAGCGAAAATACGCGACAGTATAGCAATTTGTGGTACAATATTACGGAAGAAAGGGTTGAATTACGTGAAGAAAAAAATACAAATTGCAATTGATGGACCTGCTGGAGCTGGAAAAAGCACAATTGCTAAAATTGCAGCTGAAAAGCTAGGTTACACATATATCGATACAGGGGCTATGTATCGTGCATTGACATTAAAAGCTTTGCGTCAATCAATTGATTTATCAAGTGAAGACCAAGTAACAGCTTTATTAAAAGAATCAACAATCGAGTTGAAGCCTTCTGAAAATGGACAATTAGTCTTTTTAGATGGTGAAAATGTCTCGAATGAGATTCGTTCAAATGAAGTAACAAGCAATGTTTCAAGTGTTGCTGCTCATGCTTCAATGAGAGAAATTATGGTAGAACTTCAATTCGAAATGGCTGTTAAAGGTGGCGTTATCATGGATGGTCGTGATATCGGTACAGCAGTCTTGCCAGATGCTGAATTAAAAATCTTTATGTCCGCTACAGTTGAAGAACGCGCACGTCGACGTTTTGAAGATAATCAAAAACGCGGAATTGAATCTTCTTTTGAATCATTAAAAGAAGAAATTGCGCTTAGAGACAAAAAAGATAGTGAAAGAAAAGCTTCACCACTTGTACAAGCGGAGGACGCAATCTTTGTCGATACGACTTCAATGAATATCGAACAAGCAGCAGAAGCTATCTTAAAATTAGCGAGCGAGAGGATGGCATAGCATGGATTTTTATCAATTTGCTAAATCAGTAGTATTCTCTGTTCTTAAACCAGTATTTCGTGTAGAAATCATTGGGAGAGAGCATTTTCCAAAAGATGGTGGCGTATTACTCTGTTCGAATCATATTGATACGCTAGATCCACCAATGGTAGGGATGACATCTCCTCGTCCAGTCAATTTTATGGCGAAGGAAGAATTGTTTAAAATACCAGTTTTGAAGGGTATACTACCTAAAGTTCACGCGTTTCCAGTAAAACGTGGGTTAAGTGACCGACAAGCATTACGTACAGCAGTGAATTTACTAAAAGATGGTCAAGTCGTTGGGCTGTTCCCAGAAGGTACACGTAATAAAACGGGACAACTTGGTAAAGGCTTCTCCGGAGCAGGCTTCTTTGCTTTACGTGGTAATGCGGTAGTAGTACCATGTGCAATTATTGGACCTTATAAAGCATTTCGTAAATTAAAAATTGTTTACGGAGCGCCGATTGATATGGAACCATATCGTGAAAGTAAGGCGAAGGCAGAGGAAGTGACAGCGGTTATTATGTCACATATTCAACTGCTTTTAGATGAACATCACCCAGATAACAAAAAATAATATGGGTAAGTTTTGTCTTTTTGTTAAATTTCTACTAAAATAGAGGTAGTTGAGGCGAAGGAGGATTACATATGTCTGAAGAGATGAATGTGAATGGATTACCAGAGATTCAAGAAGGTACAATTGTTAAAGTCACGGTAGAATCTGTTGAAGAAAACCGTGTAATTGTTTCAATTCCGAATGCGAAGTATGACGGTATTATTCCTATTAGCGAGTTATCTAGTTTGCACGTTGAGAAAGCATCGGATGCAGTATCTGTAGGTGATGAGTTCGAAGTAATCGTTACTAAAGTAGAGGAACCAGCAGCTGATGCTGAGGACAAAACAGGTAACTATGTATTATCAAAACGTAAAGTAGATGCGGAGATTGCTTGGAAGCAGCTTACGCAACAATTTGAATCAGGTGAAGTAATTGAAGCTGAGGTCAAAGATGTTGTAAAAGGCGGTCTAGTAGTCGATTTGGGCGTACGTGGTTTCGTTCCCGCTTCATTAGTTGAAGATCATTTTGTAGAGTCTTTTAATGATTACAAAGGACAGAATATTTCCTTTAAAATTGTTGAGATGGATCAAGCGAAAAATCGTTTAATCTTATCGCATCGTGCAGTGGTTCAGGAAGAAAAAGAACTGCATAAAGGTGAAGTAATTGAAAAAATTCATGTTGGAGACGTTCTTGAAGGAACGGTACAACGTTTAGCTGCTTTCGGTGCATTTGTCGATTTAGGTGGGATTGATGGATTAGTCCACATTTCACAAGTCGCACATGAGCATGTTGAGAATATTGCTGACGTCTTAGAAGAAGGTCAAAAAGTAAATGTAAAAGTTCTTGCGGTAGACCCGAAAGAGGGAAGAATTTCATTGTCTATTAAAGAAACACTTCCAGGACCTTGGGAAAACATTCAAGAAAAAGCACCAAAAGGTTCCGTATTAACAGGTACTGTGCGTCGACTTGTGACGTTTGGCGCGTTTGTAGAAATTTTACCGGGCATTGAAGGTCTCGTGCATATTTCGCAAATTTCGCATAAACATATCAATACACCACATGAAGTGTTAAAAGAAGGACAAGAGGTTGAAGTGAAGGTACTTGAAGTCAATGAAAATGAAAAACGCATTGCATTAAGTATTAAAGCTTTAGTTGCTGATGAGGGTGCTGAGGAAGACGTAACGGAATATGAGCTTCCAGAGCAAGAATCCGGTTTTTCTCTTGGCGATTTACTCGGTGACAAATTAAAAGATTTCAATAAAGATTAATCACTCAAGTCGTTCGGAAGCTACATTCTTCCGACGACTTCTTTTGATTTAAAAAGTCCTTTTGAATGGAGATATACGGTTTTTCTTTTCATAAGACGTAATTTTTGATAAAATAGAAATACTATAAACAATGAGTGGTTAGGTGATGGCGACCCCCATCATCTTTTTTATTGTCGAATAAGTAATAAGTGAAATTGGAAGGATGAAGTTAAATGGCGAAACCAGTTATAGCGATCGTCGGCCGTCCTAATGTCGGAAAATCGACTATTTTTAATAGAATTGTAGGAGAACGCGTATCAATCGTAGAGGACGTTTCAGGCGTTACTCGTGACCGTATCTACAGTTCAGCGGATTGGTTAACACATGAATTTAATATTATTGACACAGGCGGTATCGACATTGGAGATGAACCGTTCTTAGATCAAATTAGAGAACAAGCTGAAATTGCGATGGATGAAGCAGACGTGATTATTTTCATGACAAATGGTCGTGAAGGTGTAACAAATGCGGATGAGCAAGTAGCTAAAATTTTATATCGTACAAATAAACCCGTCGTATTAGCGGTTAATAAAGTAGATAATCCAGACATGCGCGACATGATTTATGATTTCTACTCATTAGGTATGGGCGAACCATTCCCTATCTCAGGTTCACATGGTCTTGGACTAGGTGATTTATTAGATGAAGCAGCAAAACATTTCCCAGAAGTAGATGACGTTGAATACGATGATGATGTAATTAAATTCTCATTAATCGGCCGTCCAAACGTAGGGAAATCATCTTTAGTGAATGCATTCTTAGGTGACGAACGTGTTATCGTAAGTGATATTGCAGGAACTACTCGTGATGCAATCGATACGCCGTATACATTTGAAGGACAAGAATATGTCATCATTGATACAGCTGGTATGCGTAAAAAAGGTAAAGTATACGAATCAACTGAGAAATACAGTGTATTACGTGCTTTACGAGGCATCGAACGTTCAGATGTTGTTCTAGTTATTATCAATGGTGAAGAAGGCATTCAAGAGCAAGATAAGAAAATTGCTGGTTATGCTCACCAAGCTGGTAAAGCTGTCATCATCGTTATGAATAAATGGGATGCAGTAGATAAAGATGAAAAAACAATGAACGAAAAAACAAAATTAATTCGTGAAGAGTTCCAATTCTTAGACTACGCACCAATCATGTTCACTTCAGCTAAAACTGGTAAACGTGTACACAATTTACTACCAGTTATTAATCGTGTAAGTGAAAACCATGCAATGCGTATTCAATCAAGTATTCTTAACGAAGTTATCTCAGATGCAGTTGCACGTAACCCTGCACCAACAGATAAAGGTCGTCGTTTACGTATTTACTATGCAACTCAAGTGGCAATCAAACCACCTACATTCGTTGTGTTCGTAAATGAACCAGAATTAATGCATTTCACATACGAACGTTTCTTAGAAAACCGTATCCGTGATACATTTGAGTTTGAAGGTACGCCAATCCGTATTATTACGCGAGCACGCGACTAAGATCCTAGGAGGGGACAAGAGCTATGAGTAAAGTTACAGTATTTGGAGCTGGCTCATGGGGAACAGCCCTAGCGACTGTTCTTGCTGAAAATGGCCATGATACTTTATTATGGTCACACAGAGAGAATCAAGCACAAGAGATTCGTGACCAACATACAAATGAAAAATATTTACCAAATATCGCTTTGCCACAAAATCTAACAGCAACTTCAGATATGACAGAAGCTGTAGCACATGGTGAAGTCATGATTATGGCAGTACCTACTAAAGGAATCCGTGAGACATGTCAAAAAATTATGCAAACATTAAACCGTGAGCTTATTTTCGTCCATGTTTCAAAAGGAATCGAACCAGATTCTTTAAAACGTATTTCTGAAATTATGACGGAGGAATTAGATGCCTCTGTAGTAAAAGATATTGTTGTATTATCAGGCCCAAGTCATGCGGAGGAAGTAGTGAAGCATCACCCAACAACTGTTGCAGCATCCTCTTCCAATCATGATTCAGCTCAAATTATTCAAGACCTATTCATGAATCAATATTTCCGCGTCTATACAAATGCAGACGTTACAGGTGTGGAGCTTGGTGGCGCACTTAAAAACGTTATTGCACTTGGTGCAGGTGTTTCTGACGGAATTGGTTATGGCGACAATGCAAAAGCTGCACTAATTACACGTGGCTTAGCAGAAATCTCTCGCTTAGGTGTGAAGATGGGATCAAATCCATTAACATTCATGGGCTTAACAGGCATGGGAGATTTAATCGTTACTTGTACCTCTGTTCATTCACGTAACTGGCGTGCAGGAAATCTTTTAGGTAAAGGTTTAAGCTTAGAAGAGGTTCTAGAACAAATGGGAATGGTTGTTGAAGGCGTACGTACAACAAAGGCAGCGCATCAGCTGGCTAAGGAATACGATGTCTCAATGCCAATCACAGAAGCATTATACGGTTTACTATTTGAAGGCGAATCAGCTAAAGAAGTAGTAGAAAATCTAATGCTACGCATGAAAAAACCAGAAATGGATAGCGACTATTAATTTCTGCTATAAGATGCAACTAAAAAGTATTCTCTAAATTGGAGAATACTTTTTTTTGTGTCAAAATTCCAAAGAATTGGTGGGAAATATATAGTCAATTACCTATGATATGCTTTTTGTGTTATAATTTTCCTTAATAAAGAGAAGGGTGGTTGGTGAAGTTTTGACTCAGTTAGCATTAGGATTAGCAATATCACCTATGAATATGATGTGGATATCTTTTTATTCCATTGGTTTTATGATGGTGGCGATGTTGCTAAGATATTTAAGTCGACATAAAATTTCAAATGCAATTTTAAGCTTTCTCGTAACAACAATCGCATTTTTATTTTTAGGAGTAGGCGGCATAACAATGGTGTTCGTCATATTTTACTGGTGAGAATACATAAAAGAGGTCATAAAATGAAAAAAATACAAAAATTACTGATGTTCTGTGCATGTATCATTCTTCTAACAGGTTGCATGTATCCAAAAGCAGAGAAGAAGGAATTAGAAACTGCAGATGAATTAAATTTAACAATTATGCAAAAAGCTGTAGACCAATATCGAGAAGCTACAGGTGGTTTACTACCAATTAAAACAAGAGATGAACAAACAGATAAATATATTAAATATCCAATTGACTTTGATCTATTAACTCAAGGGGAGTATATAGATAAATTACCGACGAATTCATTTGAAAAAGGTGGCATCTTCCAATATGTTATATGGAAGGCGGAAAGTGATCAACCAGAAGTAAAAGTGGTCGATTTACAACAAGCTGAAGCTGTGCGAGAAATTTCAATTGCTAAAGGAATCAATGGTTTTATCAAACTAGGGGAAAATATTAATGGGAATGTCTATAAAATTAATTATAAAAAAATGGGGATGAAAGAACAGCCGAGCGCTCCTAGCCCCTATTCGTCAACTCTTTTACCACTTGTTGTAAAAGGCACGGGTGAAATTTGTGTGGATTATTCCATTGAATTACAAAAAATTGTTGATGAAGAGCATCCAAAAGTTAAAAAAGGACAAGATATTCGCTATTTATTAGAAGAAAAATACCCAATTTTACCAGCATATTCACTTCCATATGTGCTAAATGAAGATGGAGACGTAGAATTTTTGGATGATTTGAAAAATAAATAATAAAAAAAGCCCTCAAAAAAATTTTTTTTGAGGGCTTTTTTTGGTGAAAGAGTGATTGCAGTTGATGACAAATATAGATGTTAGGATAAAATACCTAAATCACAAATAATGATAAAGTGGGTTTTTTATAGTGAAAATAAAAGGATAAACCATCTGTTTTTGAATTATGGGAACTTGGTTATGAAACAAAAAGAAGTTGACCATAGTTAGGTTTATATAACGAAATTTATAAAAAAAATCATATGAAAATAAAACTGTATTGAAACTTCAGTTAGGGCAATAATCATTTTGCTATTTTATAAGATGTAAAAAAATGGGTAATGGAAAGAGATTTAGC
>JAGHSJ010000235.1 GCA_018065935.1 Candidatus Kurthia equi | reverse complement strand
TCAAGTAGCGGAGGAAATTTATGAATCACGATAAAAACCATGACGTTAATATCTACTTCGATGAAAGCGGTAAAAGTAATGAAACTATTCATTTAATGGGTGGTATTTTAATTCCTAAAAGTTACTATGAAGTCAATAAAGAAAAATTGGATTCTATAGTTAATGAATCGAGTATACATTGGACCAGCTACGGAGGACATACAACTATTAGGGATAGTATTAAAGTGTTAATATCAGAAGTCCTTTTACATCATCATTTGGTTAAGATGAACGTCATATCTTTTGATATTAATAAAATTGAAGCAAATTCAAAACCTATTAAACCTATTATTTCTGATGTGGTAGATAGAACAATTTATACCAAGTTCCCCGAGCGAGTTGTTTACGGTCTTATTCGAAAATATGGAAAAAATACATTTATTAATGCAGATGTATTTATTGAACACGACTATACATATGAAGCTAAAAACTATGATTTAAAGGTAGATATGCTTCGTCAGTTAAACATTCAATCTATTTATCGTGGTGAGAATTTTAGGATTAATAAAGTAGCATATTTGTCCAAAAGATCTTCTTATGGAATAGAGGTAACGGACCTATTATTAGGTATTGTCAGAACTATAATATTAAATGAAAGCTCGGATTCAAAAAGGAAGAAGGCTAAAAATTTGTTGATTATGGAATTGCTTACTGATAATAAAAGTAACTTGTTTCAGTTCTTAAAATCTATAAGACTTTTTGAATGGCATGATGATACTAACGAGTTGAAGTTAACCCCTTTTGAAAGCTATTTAGACGTTTTCTTTAGCTCTAATCTAGAGTTTTTAGGATAAAATGTCACACAAATTAGTCATAAATTTTAAAGAACACTTATTCGTAAAGAATGTATTTTGCGAAATTGTGAGGGTGCTGATATTATGGCACTCCTTTTTTATAGGATTCTACGCAATCCCCTATACCATACCCTATTATTTCTTACTGGAGGTTCTATTTTAATATGAAAAAAATGAAAGTATTTTATGAAAATCAATGCCTATACGATTCCTTGTATTATTTGCAGCATGGAATTGGCGTGCGCGGTCATGTATACTCCTACTTTTACGGAGTTAATGGCAAGCTGAAGGAACGTAATTACCTCGGGGACTTCTTAATTACAACAGAGGGCTCGGTACACTTCAATGTAGAATATCAATTTAGCGCCAATATCCCCTACACACTTGCATTGGATATATTGAAACGCTCACTTGTACAAGCAGCTGCAAAAGAAGATGTGCTGGATCTAACTCTAACATTACAAGATGATTTAAAAATGTATTTTGCAATTCAATATCCATCAAACTTTTCTATTGAAGAAATGAAATTATCCAATATTGACAATGTTAGCTATTTATTTGAACATATGATGCGCTACAACTGTTCACCTTCGCTCACAAACGATTTTTTAAGCAAGTTGGTGCTACAAGAACCTACAAATGAATTTGAAGCTTCTGCGCTCGTTATATGTGAAGAAATAGAAGGTATTATTTTCGATGCTGAACAGACGGAAACTGTAAAGCGAGATATGCTCGAAATTTATGTTGCTGAAAACATGAAAATCTTTGCTGATTATGAAAAGTACCTGAAGGAGTGATTGTATGGCCACGTTGTCACCAGATGATTTAAAAATATTAGAATACACGGACAATCTTGCAAAAGAACTCCCCTTCTATATTCGCGATTTTCGTATCGAAAAAACGAAAGAACAACTTTCATTTCGTTCCATTCATCAATACTTGTATCGATATAAGATATTTTTTGAATGGCTTCAGGGAGAAGGTATTGTAGAGGTTCCAAACATTAAGCAGATCACGCTAGAGCAATTAGCCGCGCTTCGTAAAAAAGATATTGAATACTTCATTGAGCATGTTTCGCATGAAGATATATCAACGAAAAACGAAAATTCTAGTCGTGTTCGTGAAATGCGCTCCGTATCGCTCATGGTTTCCGCTCTAAAATCTTTGTTTCACTTCTTAGCCGTAACAAGTGATGATGAAAATGGTAATACCTATTTGAGTGAAAATATTATGTCTAAAGTAAAAATACCTGTTTACAAGGAAACTTCAGCTAACCGCGCTGCAGAAATTGCAACACAAATATTAGACAGTGAACGTCTATTTGATTTCATTGATTACTTAGCAAATGAAGATGGCTATTTTGCTACATTGACCATTCCACAATCAATTTCTCTCTTTAAACGTGATCGAGAGCGCGATATTGCGATAATTAGTATTTTACTTGCTACAGGTATGCGTGTCGGTGAATTGGCTCGTATAACGATGGCAGACATTAATTATAGCCAACAAACCGTGAAGGTCATTCGCAAAGGAAATAAGAAGGATACAATTTATATTATGGACTCAGCTTTTAATCATTTACTGGCGTATATAGCTATCCGTAATACCCGTTACCCACAAGCGGAAGTATGCCCTTTTCTATTTGTAACCTATCGTCACCCAGCAAGAGCAATAAGCATACGAACGATTCAAATGTTTGTAGAAAAGTATACTGAATCCTATTTCCCTAATGGTGTATACCCACATAAGCTGCGCCACTCGTTTTCTGTAGCATTTATTAAAAATGGTGGCGAAATGACAATTTTACGAGATCTACTAGGACATTCTTCAATAGAAACAACCTCTCTCTATGTAAATATGGCTAATTCCGATAAAGTCTATGCTTTAAATGCATTAGAATCGTATTTAAATAATCGGCCATAGTAAAAGGCACTATTCTATACACATTTTATAGAATAGTGCCTTAATTTCTCGGGTATTCGGATTAAATTGTAGAAACATCAATTCCATAACTTCACTTTAATTTCCAACTGTATTATAACTGCTGTTTAATTTCGTTCCGATTAAACAGCCAATTAATACAATCCCCGAAAATAATGGGTATAGATATAGTCTTTTAGCTAATATAATTTCTCCACCTGTAGCAAACGACAAAGACCTTGAAGCACTATTGCCATAAATAAATAGAAGTGGGGTTTATGCGTAAAGAATTGAAGCTAAAAAGCAAAGAGTAGTAATCATCGTAAAACTCCAAGTACTCGTTTCAAAATAAGCATTTAGGGTCTTTCATTCGTTTGATTTCATAAATCTTACGTAATAACAATTGCTCTTTTAAACTTGCGTCAATGTGTCGAGCCGTTATTAGTTCATCTAGCTGTTTTGAATATTCCTCCCCAAATTCAGTAGCTTGAAAATCCTCGATACCATTGCCATTTCTCACCACAATTCCTACTTCTTCAAGACTTATTGTAGTATTACCCACTAAATAAACAGCTGTTCCTAATTAGTAAGAATGGATTTCAACAAATAGGTGCCTGGTACATTTTTATTTTCAACATATTTAAATTCGTACATGACATTATATACTCCCAAAATAATCAATATATGTTCTCCATCACGCATATAACCTCTAAACTCAAAGTTGTTATAATCAAATCTCTCCATTAATTTGCTCTCATAATTTATCTCAGTAAAAGTAATTATATTATCCTCTTTATTTAGAGTAACGGATGGGTCAATGACATTTTCTAAATACTCATAATCTTTATTAATCATGGCATTAATAATTCTGAATGACAGGTTTAATGTATCTCTGAGTTGGTCACGTTCAATATCATAATTAGTACCACTAGACGATTCTTTTCCTTTAACTACTGGCCCATATTCGATTGTTGAACTAACCGCTTGTTTTTCAGGACTAGCCTTTGAACTAATGTAAAACCCGATTCCGCCCCCTAAAAACAAAAGAATAACCATGATGGGGATCATTTTTTTATACATAGAATCTGTCTCCTTTAAGTTTTTTTGGCTTACTTTACTTCCCTATATAGTATAGACGTTTTATTACCGTTTTTGATTCAAAATCATTTGAATTTTCCCTAAAATGTAAAAAAGTACACTGCTAGGTGCAGTGTACTACGTTAAAATTAATTAATTGGAGGAAGTGTTGCTACAAAGTTACTTACACCAGTAGCAATTGACTCAGCAGCAGCTTGAAGATATGTTGAAGATTGAAGCTTTGCAATGTCCGTTGCATTATCAATAAACAGTACTTCTGGTAAGATTGCCCATGCTTTATTATTTTTCGGATCAATTACATAAATATTTTGCCCACCTGTTCGCTGACTTGGTGCTTTTTTTACACCTCGATTAGTAGCACTTAGACGACTCGCCATTGCCTGACTAACAGCTTGCGCTAATTTATTTGTATTACTAGTTGCATTATCGTGTACCCATGTTTCTACACCTGTACCACCACCAGCATTAATGTGAACACTAATGAAAATATTCGCCTTGAAGTTGTTAGATGCAATTGCGCGAGCCTCTAGTGTAGGATATACATCCGTTGTCCGACTCATTTGAGTTGTTGCACCCAAAGCTATAAGTCTTGTATTTAGGCGTTTTGCAATATCTAGGGTAAGGTCTTTCTCCTTTAACCCTTTATTATTATTTACTGCACCCGCGTCACTACCACCATGACCTGCATCGATAAAAATTTTATAACCTTTTAAACTCATAATTTATTTCCCCTTTACTATTTTTTTGTCTTACACCTAATAAAGGAAAACAATTATAGTTTTACACAACCATAAAAATTTTTTAATCGAATATCTTTTACGTTCCCTTTGCAATAGTTCTTCTTTGCGCTATTTCCATTAATGTATCTATAAATCCTGAGAATAAAAATCCGTTCCTTTTAAACTCCATTCATACCCCAGTAAAATATTAATTTTTTCTATAAATGGTTGTTATTAACAT
>JAGHSJ010000137.1 GCA_018065935.1 Candidatus Kurthia equi | reverse complement strand
CAAATTTATTTTAAATTAACTTAATAGTTTTATTGAAAATATATTAATAATGAACTTTTCATATTTATAAAAGCCCGGTTATTCAAATTAGAATCATTTGCTTTATTTATATTTTCCAGCGAAAAACGTTCGAGAAAGAGAAGTGTTTTATAACCTATTCTACTTCCCTATTTTTACAAAATACGCTCGCCGTCATTCCAGATTTAGTCAAACTTTGATCCTGCCGCTCCAGAAAGTTTCTGGCAATCATTGCCATCGTAGGTGCCATACTCAGATCACTATTTTCTTCGGATACCTTTTGAATATCCTCATAGGCTTTCAATCGATTACAGAAAGCCTGGCGTTGAGTTTGAGCATCTGCCTTTTGATCATCTTCATCTAAAATATGCTTGGTTTCATTCACGATTTTAGTCTGTGCTGAAATAAACTGGTCGTAGGCACTTTGTGAAAGTGGCTCTGCAAAGAGCATACTATTTAGCCCTAATAGCAATCCAGCACAAATGAAAGATGATTTTTTTAGCATTTAGATTTCTTCTTTCCAGACATCTTCATAATCATCGGCATCGATCATGAAACGAAAACCTGTTTCCAGAGCCAGATACGGCAATACTTCTGGTGCAATATCCTGTAATTCACGTACGGTCATGGTTTCAAAAGCATCTTCACTTGAAGGTTCTCCCCCGTAAATATACCAGCTGATATTTTCAGCCGACTCAGGCTTTTTACGAATGCCGACAATTGGATCCTGTTTCAAGGTATGTACGGCCACGGCAACCACATCATCACCACTCACTTCAACATAAGCCGAACCAACTTCTTCACAGAGCAGTTTTTGTTCTGCGATCAGTTCTTGTAAAGGTGACAGGTTTTGCGTGTTTTTCGACATTCGGTTGTACTCATTAATTTTTTACATTAGCGCGCTATTTTAACTTAATTTTAATGAGGCTCATGAGAATTTCATCGAAATCTAAAAAATATCTACCCTTACACTGGTTAAGGGCAGATATGAATAAAGTTATTTAAAAACTTTAAAACGCTCTTCATCCGCAAGATAATCTTTGGCACGCGGCTCACCCTCTATCGAACCAAATACCAGCTGTGCACGAAGTTTCCAGTTTGATGGAATGCTCCATTCCGCATGAACCTGCTCATCTACGATCGGATTGTAATGCTGCAATGATGCGCCCAACCCTTCTGTATGCAATGCTGTCCACGTTGCAAATTGTGCGATTGCAGTCGAATGTTCCGCCCAGATTGGGAAGTTGTCTGCATAAGATGGGAACTGTTCCTGCAAACCTTTCACTACGTTGTGATCTTCAAAAAATAGGACTGTACCTACCCCTGCTGCAAAACTGGCCATCTTTGCTGTGGTCTTTGCAGCACTCTCTTCGTCTTTGGCATAGCTTTTTAATTTGTCTGCAACAAAGCCCCAGAACTTCTCATGTTCTGAATTGAATAAAATGACGGCGCGTGAAGATTGAGAATTGAAAGAAGATGGGCTTTGTTTTATCGCAGTCTGAATCAGATCAGTTAAATATTCAGGAGATTGTTCAACATTCTTGGCAATAGCATAAATAGTACGGCGCTTAGTAATTAAATCTAAAAACTGGTTCGACATTTTTCAAAATCCTGGGATATATCTTCGGGAAAATTTGAACCTTCAGCTATTTTTGTGAAGGATAACTAATTAATGAGACTTTAACTTTATAATAAGCTAAAGCACCTATACCTTAAAAA
>JAGHSJ010000139.1 GCA_018065935.1 Candidatus Kurthia equi | reverse complement strand
AAAATAAGCAGATAACCAAAAGATGTAGTCGAATATTTATGCACAAAAAAAGCACTACCCGCCATTTCCATACGTGTAGTACTCTTGAATTTATTATTTTAGATTTCACAAGAAATGACTTTGGGGTAAAAAGAAACGGTACAGTGATTCTTTTTACCCCAATATAACTTCATTTCCCATTGTAGACAATAGTACGTATTACTACTTCTACAATTGGTATATAAATATATTAAGACAGTAAAATGGTGCCCATCAAAGGACATGATTTTATAGGCAAAACATGCAATCGATTTTCATTCCTAAAAAAGAACTCTCGACGCAGTTCGCAATAAATTACAACATTTATTAATTTACTAATTCTCACGTCATTTATCAAGTATTATTTCTTATAATTCTCACATAAAATAAAGAAATATTTAGTTTTGAAAGCTTAAGTACAATTTATTTGGTTTATTTTGTAAAAGAATGGGAAAATTATAAGTGTGGAGTAAAAAAGTGTATAAAATACCATGTGAGGTAGATGTGGCATACCATTAAAATCAATTGTTGAATTTGTCGTGTCGTTTAAAATTATGGTGCCCTCGGGGGGAATCGAACCCCCATTACAAGAATCGGAATCTTGCGTGTTATCCATTACACTACGAGGACGTTATAAAGTATATTAAATAAACTATACAAACATACCTTCATATGAACTTCTTACTTATTTAAGCGACTTACCCATTATACAGAATAAACAACACATTTTTCAACCTTGAATATCAGAGTTTATATTTGACCATCCTTGACTAATACGTGTATTATAGGTTTACAGCTGAAGTACTTTCCAATTTCAGCATAAGTATACGAATATAGGCTCTAACAAAGGGAGGATTTTTTCAATGAACTTAATTCCTACAGTTATTGAACAAACAAACCGCGGTGAACGTGCTTATGACATTTATTCACGTTTATTAAAAGACCGCATCATTTTATTAGGTAGCGCAATCGATGACAATGTTGCCAACTCAATCGTTGCACAGCTTTTATTTTTAGAAGCTGAAGATCCAGAAAAAGATATTCACCTTTACATCAACTCTCCAGGTGGTTCGATTACTTCTGGTATGGCCATCTATGATACAATGAACTTCATCAAACCAGATGTATCAACAATTTGTATTGGTATGGCTGCTTCAATGGGCGCATTCTTACTATCAGCTGGTGCAAAAGGTAAACGTATTGCTTTACCAAATGCAGAAGTAATGATTCACCAACCACTTGGTGGCGCACAAGGTCAAGCGACTGAAATCGAAATTGCAGCACGTCGTATTTTATACTTACGTGAAAAATTAAACCGTATCATGGCTGAAAATTCTGGTCAAGATTACGAAACATTAGCTCGCGACACAGACCGTGATAACTTCATGAGTGCTGAGCAAGCAAAAGCGTATGGTTTAATCGATAAAATTTACGATCGTAGCCAACAAAAAAAATAATATTTTTTCAAAGGCATGTAGAAATTCATTTTCTACATGCTTTTTTTTATTTATGTAAATGAATCCGTTTTTTAATGAAGAGATGATTCGGGCATAGT
>JAGHSJ010000264.1 GCA_018065935.1 Candidatus Kurthia equi | reverse complement strand
GTATTATTTTCAGCACTTATTTTAAATAATTTCTTTTTATTATCTATATAGTAATAACTTGATTCCATTGAGTTAGTAACACGGAATCCATCATCATTTGAGTCTAGATTCGAAGCAATCTTTTTAGGTTGATTATTTTCAAGTGTATATAAGTCTACTAAGGGGTTTCCATCCTCTCGAAGCTTAGGTGAATTTTCAAAAAAATAAAATGGCAGATTTTTTGAAGAAATTTTATTTTCTTTGTTTTCAGCATAACTCATTTTTTCTTTTATATTGTTCGTACATGCAGATAAGACAAGTGCTAGACTTGCTGCACAAATTAATGGTAATTTTTTCATTATAATTAACTTATCGCTCCTTTTTAGTTATAAATAACCATAGCATACACAGACTATAGTATTTATAATTAAACGAATTTCAAGTATAAATCACTTAACAAAAAGCAATTTTATGTAAATATAAGTTTATCCATACGAGAAAAACTTGTTTTACTATCGATGTAAAATTCCTTGCTCATCTCCTGCTTCTATACCAACATTTTCAATTGTCTAAAATTTCAAAGTATTATATACTAAAAAAGATACTTCGTGAATCGAAGAATATAAGGAGGCACTTTATTATGTATACAAGTTTTCCACTTCGCAAGGATGTCCCAGAAAATGAAAAATGGGATTTAAGCTACTTAGCTAAAGATGAAGCTGCTTATGAAAATGCTCTAGCTACTGCTGTTGAACATACAAATCAATTCGTGACTACATGGCAGGATCGAATTAAAACAGCTGAAGATGTAATCGAATCATTAGTTGCTTATGAAAAATTATATGAGGAGTTTGTCATCATTGCTCATTATGCAACATTAGATATTGAAACTGACCAAACAAATGAATTGGCACAGCAACGTGCAAGTAAATTTGAAAATATTGATGCAAAAACATCTGCCCAATTATCTTTTGTCGTGAGTGATTATTTAGCTCTACCATTCGAAACTTTACAGGATGCGATTCAACTAAATCCTACATATACACATTACTTAAACCGATTAATTAATAGTAAAAAACATCAATTAGATCCAAAAACAGAAAAAGTACTCGCTGCCCTTTCAGGTTCATTAAATGCACCTTATGGCTTGTATAATACGACAAAACTAATCGATATGAAGTTCAATGATTTTGAAGTAAATGGTGAAAGCTATCCATTAAACTACAATCTTTTTGAAGGTGATTGGGAGCTAGAAACGAATACAGAAGTACGTCGTGCGGCTTTTGATGCCTTTTCTGCTAAATTGAAGGACTATGTTCATACAACAGCCAAAACGTATAATACGCATGTTCAAACAGAAAAAACTTTATCTGAATTACGTGGCTTTGATTCTGTCATCGATTATTTATTAGATAGCCAAGAAGTAGACCGTGATTTATACAATCGTCAAATCGATGTAACGATGTCTGAATTAGCACCACATATGCGCCGCTATGCGAAATTACTGAAAAAAGTACATGGCTTAGAAAAAATGACATTCGCTGATTTAAAAATCTCACTTGACCCTGAATTTGAACCTTCAATTACAGTTGAAGAATCACGTGATTATTTGAAAAAAGCATTGGCTGTAATGGGGGATGACTATGCGCAAATGATTGACGATGCATTTGACCAACGTTGGATTGATTTCGCTCAAAATGAAGGAAAATCTACAGGTGCATTTTGTGCAAGCCCCTATGGTTCACATTCGTATATCTTAATCTCATGGACAAGCCGTATGAATGAAGTGTTCGTTCTTGCACATGAATTAGGTCATGCGGGTCATTTCCGTAATTCTAATCGTACACAAACACTATTTAATAGTGAATCTTCTACTTATTTTGTAGAAGCACCATCTACAATGAATGAAATGCTAATGGCAAATCATTTATTAGAAAACTCAACGGATCCTCGCTTCAAGCGTTGGGTACTCTCTACAATTATTGCTCGCACATACTACCATAACTTTGTCACGCACTTACTTGAGGCTGCTTACCAACGTAAAGTGTATGAAGTGGTTGATAATGGGGGCTCTGTTACTGCTACCACATTAAATGATATTAAACGTAGCGTGCTTGAGGAATTCTGGGGCGATGCTGTAGAAATCAATGACGGAGCTGAATTAACTTGGATGCGTCAACCACATTATTACATGGGCTTATATCCGTATACGTATAGTGCTGGATTAACGATTTCTACACAGGTTTCACAACGTATTTTAAATGAAGGCGATGTAGCTGTGCAACAATGGCTTGAAACATTAAAAGCTGGTGGCTCTAAATCACCGGTTGAATTAGCACAAATGGCTGGTGTCGATATTACAACAGATCAACCGCTTCAAGATACAATTGCCTTCATTGGTGGCATGATTGACCAATTGGAACAATTAACAGAAGAAATCGGTGACTAATACTAAAAAAAGCCCACGTATCATTAACGATTCGTGGGCTTTCATTTACATAACACGTTTCCTCTTGCTTCAATATGTTTATTTACCTTACTTAAAATCTGTAATGGTTTGAAAAACAGCTTCAACTTTTTGAAGATTTTCGAGATGTCCTATCTTCTTTCTGTGATAGTCTGTTTTTTTATTTTGATAATTTTCATTCTTTTTAGCTCTTAGAATATTCATGATAGGTCGTTCTTCATCATATTTGCTCCCTAATAAATCTCTTTTCAAATCGTAATCCCTTGTTTACTTCTCCAATAAACCACCTCCGACTTTATTGCGTCTGTTATCTAACAGTATAAACAAAAAGCTCGATGAACACTTTTAAGAAGTGCTTCATCGAGCTTTTTATATCGAGTTTAGTGAACGTTTCTTGTTTGAAGTTTTTTCGTCCATAAACCAATAATAATTAGTAGTACGCAGAACGCGATAGGAATGATATGACTCATAGCTGGGAATGTCCAGTCTACTAATTTTTCACCATATTTATCACTAACAATCATTGTTCCTGCTGTGTATGCGATTAATAATGCACCAATCCATACTAAAAGCGGGAATTTGTCCATTAATTTAATGATTAGTTGGCTACCAAAGATGATAATTGGAATACTAATAATTAAACCAATAGCTGCTAAACCAACATGGCCGTCAGCCACACCAGCAATTGCTAATACATTATCAAGGCTCATAACAAAATCAGCTACGATAATCGTACGTATAGCAGCCATTAATGTACTGCCACTCTTAATATCCGATTCTTCGCCATTTGATTTTAATAAGTCCCATGCAATATAGAATAATAGTAATCCACCGATAATTTTAACAAATGGAATCACTAGTATTTGGACAGCTACAACAGTTAATACAATACGCAGAATGATTGCCCCTGCTGTACCAAATAAAATTGCTTTTTTACGTTGTTGTGGCTGCAATTTACGTGTTGCTAGTGCGATAACCACGGCATTGTCTCCACTTAATACAATATCAAGTAAGATAATTGATAATAGTTTGGATAAGAATTCTATATCCATTTCTTTCCCTCTTTCATTATGTGCTTTTCTTATTGTACTCCAATAATCTTAATTGAAAAGGAAAAAGGCGATATAATTTTAATTTATACAGTTAATTTTCTTCGCCTGTCGCTACTTCATAATGTGCGACCCAGTCACTGTAGCTACCTGTGTATAATTGAATGTTTTCATAGCCTAATTCATCTAACACTGCATAAACAGGTGAAGCTGAAACGCCACTGCCACAATAGACAATTATATTTTCATCTTTAGAAACAACTTTATCAATGGCTTCATTCACAAATAACTCATTGTCATTTTTCAAAAGTTCCCAATCAAAGTTGCGTGCTGTAGGGATATGTCCTGCTACTGGGTCTAGTGGTTCTGTATCGCCAATATATCTTGCATGAGCACGTGCATCCAATAGCACTTTATTGTGCTTGCCCTCCGTTACTTCTTTCACATAGTTGCGGTCTACATATAGATGATCCTGCCAATCTACTTGTAATTTTGTTGGCTTAATGATTGTTGGGGCGGTCGTTACTAAATGCCCGCCATCAATCAAACCATCAAACCCTTCGAGCACAATTTTCATATTTTCAAAGCCCGCATATTGCAACAGCCAATAAGCTCTTGTTGCAAAAGGTGCCCCGCCTTGATCATAAATATAAATAGGCTGCGTTTTATTTAGTCCTGATTTTTCGAATAATTGTTGGAGCTGTTCTTTTTCAGGCATTGGATGACGACCACTTTTCACCTTTGTCATATCTGATAAATCCTGCTCTAAATCCCAATAAACAGCTCCAGCAATATGCCCCTGTTCATATAGTTCTTTACCTACTTTGACATTCATTAAGTCAAAACGTGTGTCAATCCATCGCGCCTCTTTTTCTGTGATATCCTTTGCATGAACAAAAACTTTCCCCATCATACTTCCCCCTTAAAATGGTGTGTAAAAATTAATTGTGTAGTACGGAATATTATTTTCATTAAATGCTACGCCTACTCCAGCATGTGTTAAATTTTTATTTAAGATATTCTCTCTATGCCCTAAACTGTTCATAAGCCCCTCATGAGCGAAGATGCTACTATATTGACCATATGCTAGATTTTCAGCATAAAAGTGTTCTTGGGTGTACCCAGCGGCTTTCATGCGCATTTGTGGTGAACTCCCATCACTACCCGTATGTGAAAAATAATTTTTTTCAGCCATATCTTCACTATGCTGGCGTGCCTCTGCAGTTAACCCCTTATCATATTTAAACGGTTGTAAGCCCTGTTCCACACGCGATTGATTCATTAATTCAATCATCAATTCTTCAAAGCCTAGACGCAATTGTTCGGAAGCAGGGGCGTAAAACCCTGGTTTACTTTGTTCCACTGCTTGCTTCACATAATGAATCGCACGTAATTTACCGTTATTGTGCAAGTCATAGAAAAAAGTCACATAGTAACCGTCTATTTCGTAAACAGCCATTTCCTCATTACTTTTTTCACTCATACTATATAGTGTATTACCTTTTTGAATATTTTTTAAAGGTTCACCATACATCTTTTTCGTTGCGTCCATCGTTGAAACACCAATTGTCATCGAAAATAACTTACGACCACTCCCCGCAATATAACCACCATCAAATTTCGGCATTTGTAGCGTGAAGTTTTTATAAGCCGTATGCGTCATCGTCCAAGATTCATCATACTCATTCGTATACGTACCTTGCTGCTTGCCAGCCGTATCCTTTAAAACAATATGTTTAGTTTCTGGTTGCTTCTCTTCCTGCAACTCACTTAGCGTATCCTTGAGCTGATGAAAGGTATTTTGAAACTCTGGGCGGTCGACTGCATATTGAAATATGTTAATACTACCTAAAATTAATGCAAAAAAGAGAACCCATGCAATTAATTTTTTCATCCTCTCACCTCAATCCTTTCTTATTTAAACGAAATCATTGGACATTTGGATGCTTCATAATTGCATACATTCTCTTCATCTTTTTTATTTTGTAGCTTCTAAAAGATTTTCAAAGATTTTTTTCCAATCGTTTAGTTTACTATCTTCTTGAAGTAACGAACGCTCTGTATCCAATTGTTCTAATGCCTGTGATTGAATATGAGTTCGTAAATTTTCTGTAATTTCATCAATTTGTTGTTCAGCCCATGCAGTCATTCTTGCTGATTGCTCATCTAAGTAGGCTTGTGCATCTGGTTTAGATAATTCTTCTAATGCATCACGTAATATAAAACGTTCATTATTTTCAAAGAAGGCTTTTTGATTTTTGTAGTATTTGTTCACTTCTTTGTATTTTGAAGGATCATTAAATGGACCTGTATAGTCTAAAATTGCTGGGTCCTCTAATTCAAATGGCGTGAAGCTAAAGCTTTCATTGACGTCTTTTACTTTACGCGCATCCGCAGTATAACGTTCTGCTGTTTTAGCCACGATGAATTTTGAAATACGGAAGTTCGTTACACGCATTTCTTGTTCAAAGTCAAAGCTTAAACTTTGCATTAACTCTGAAAGCGCAAACTCTTGTGCTTCTGCTGTTGATTTCGTGTTAAATACCGTCGGATTATATGACTCTTTAAAGAAATCAGTATAGCGGAAGTATACGCGCTGTAGAACATAGTAAATTAATTCTTTCTGTTCTTGTGCAATATCTTTTTTCATTACTTTAGCACCCGTTTGCTCAAAAGTCATGCGAACGAATTTTTCGATTTGGTCTAACTCAGCGAGACGTTCGTCTTTACGTGATAAGTTATCTTCCGTTTGCTTAATTAACGAAGCCAAACGTTCCTTCGTCTTATCTGTCTCTTCTACTAATGCTTGTACAGCTAACGCCATTAGTTCTTCAGATAAGAAATGGTGGAAACTTTCTTCAAATGGTTTCATACCTGAAGCTAGTTCAGTTCCCTCTACTTTTTCATTAAGAGCAAGTAAGCTACTTACGCCGAATAAGCGTGGTTTACGAATACCGAAACGCATTAATTCATTGCGCACATAATCTTTTACATCCTGTGCTTCTTGTTCATCAGATGCTAAATCAATCGCATTTACAACGAAGAACATTTTATCTAATTCAAATGCGTCTTTTACACGACCTAATTGAATTAAGAATTCACGGTCAGCTTTTGCAAAGGCGTGATTATAATACGTAATAAATAGAATCGCATCCGCATTACGAATATATTCGAATGCTACGCCTGTATGACGCGCATTAATTGAATCTGCTCCCGGTGTATCCACAAGTGTTACTCCTAGACGTGTTAATTCACAATCAAAGTAGAAATCAATTGAATCAACGAAGCAACTACGGTCTTCTTGTGCGACAAATTTTTCGAATTCATCGCGTTCGGTACGAATCACTTGGCCTAATTTATCTTTAAACTGCTCGTAACTCTTCGCAAATGCACGAACGAACGATTTGTGGACATGTAAGCGTTCATCTGTTAATTCTACATCTAATGCTTTTTGCGCTTTTGCAAAGGCGTCATCAAGTGAAGTAACCGTTACACCAATTGCGCCATAAGAAGCGATAATATCTTCTGTCATTTGTTGCACCGATTTTAATTTCACATCGGCTGTTTCATGTGGATGTTCTGGTGAAACTGGACGTATTTTATTAATCGCAGCTGTTGTAGGATTCGGTGAAACTGGTAATACTTTTTGACCCATTAAAGCATTTGAAAATGAAGATTTACCCGCACTAAATGCGCCAAATAAAGCAATAGTGAAGTCTTTTTCTTCTAGGCGTGCAACTTTATTTTTCAAGTAGGTCGAAACTTCTTGGAAGCCAGCAATTGGCTCTACTGCATGCGCCGTTGCCAATGCATTTTGAATCGCCTGATCTACTTGTAAATTGTATTCAGATTGCGTCAATTCATCTTCTGCTTCATCTTGTGCTTTCTCTTCTTCAACAGCAACCATAGCTGGATCAAAGATACGCATATTTTCACGTGCATCTTTTTCTTCTTTTATCCATTGTTTCACATGGTCGTCTGCTTCTTTATTCAATGTACGAATATCGACTGTTTTTTGAATTTCAAAGTATTTCTGTTGTTCTTCTATATGAATATAGCTATTGATAACTTGTACTTTATCCGTCATAGCCGCTTTTTTCTTCTTAAGTGGCTCCATTTTCACTAAAGCAAGCTGTTCGATATAGGCCATTTTTTCTTGCTTCCAGTCATCTGTTGCGCGTTTAAACCACATACGTGTAGCTGATACGACACGGTTAGCGAAATTCAGTAGCGCATCTCCAGCTCGCGCATCTAAACGCATTTCCTTTTCAATAACAGAGAATGGGATTTCAAATGTGAAGCTATCAATTTCTAAGGATAATTCATCCGTTAATGCCCCTACTTCTCGTAATGACGATTTCATCAGATTCAACATATGACCAGAAATCTGTGCACCTACTACTGATTTATACTTATCAAATAATAGCGTTTTACGATGTTGACGCTCTGCCTCTGTCTTCTTAGCTGCAAAGAACATACCTACCTTGAAATCTTTTTGCATACTTTCAACATAGTTTCCTAAGCTATCGCGTAATTCGAATGGCATTAATACCGCGTTTTCTAATAACTCATCCCGTTTTTCATTGAAAGACATTTCCCATTTTTCAACCGAATATAATTCAAGTTGTCTAACAACCGAACTGTATTCATCTAAAATATCCATTCGACGTTCCCAATCATTTTGAGAAAGTAACTCTTCATTTTGTTGCAGAATATCTGTTTTATTTTGTTCTAAATACTGGCCGTGCTCATCATGCATTTGTGCCAATGTATTTTCAGCATTCGCTACTAATTGATCTTGCCAGCCGTCAATACTATTCATCACGATGCCTTTTACTTCTTCAAAATCATTGTAAGCTAAGTCTTTTGCTTTTAATGAAGTAAAGAAAATTCCTTTTGGATAGACACCCCAATTTCCAAATGAGTCTGCAACAGAATGTTTAAAGTCTTCAAATGATAGTTCTTGATCCTTATGTTTATCCACTTGGTTTACGATTAAATAAACATTTGGATTGTGTTTCATCAATGTTTTTGTGAATTGGAAGTTCAATTCCGATTGCACATGATTATAATCCATTACATAGAAAACAATATCTGCTAAATGCAGTGCAGACTCTGTCGACATTCTATGTGCATCATCCGTTGAATCAACCCCAGGTGTATCCATCACAGTAACACCCATAGGTAATACAGAATCACTATGACCAATTTCAATTTGAGAAACTAATGCCCCGTTTTTAGCGAACTCTTTCACTGTTTTAATATCATAATCCGAATTAAAACGAACTGGGTCTTCCCCTGTTAAATACGCAATCGCATAATTTTCTTCTGATCTATGCACTTTAACAACATTGGCACTTGTCGGAATTGGGCTTGATGGTAATAATTGATCCCCTGTTAAAGCATTGATCATGCTTGATTTACCAGCTGAGAAATGACCTGCAAAACCGATTGCATATTCTTTCTTAATCAACTTATCCGCGAATAAAACGGTCTTAGCCAAACGCTCGCTATCTTCATTTTTCTTATAAATCATGTATTGTAATGCAGTTTTCTTTAGTAATACTTGAATTTTTTTATCAAAATCAGTCATGAAAGGCTCTATCTCCTTTAATATATGTAAGTACTACTATTCTAACATGCCATTTCAAAAGGAAAAACAAAAAAATCCCCCAAATTGGAGGATTTACGTATTTTTTCACTTTAAATGTGCAGTTGTTCCTGATAAAACAACTTTAGTTATAACACCGTAGACAACGACTGTAACACCTACAAATGCAAAAATCATGGTTTTCCGCTCCTTTTCATTTCAATAACTTATAAGTCTATTCAATAATATTCTATGTATATTCATTACGATTTAAGTCAATTCAATCCACGTTCATATGAGAATGATTTTCATCCTCATCTATAAGTTAATCATATCAGATTGACTACATATGTCAAGATAAGTGAAAAAGACGGCTTCTACATACACATTACTTTTTTCTCATCATTTTAAATTTCCTTTAAATTGGTTGTATTCTGAATAACCCACATGTATGATAGATTAAAAGTCATGTTATTCAGGAGGTCAATATGAGCCTTTCGATACAAACAAAAACTCTATTAAACGGAACGATTAGTGCATTTAAAGAAATTTTGCCAAATCAAGTTACTGTACAAGCGCCCAAGCCATTTAATTTACCGCATGCGCATTTAAACTATTGTGTATTAGTAGGTATGGTTGGAGATGTGAAAGCGCGTATTATAATTGATGCTGATCAATCTTTATTTGCAAAACTATGTCAATCTTTATACGGATTTGAATTAGATGGTGATTTATTAGAATCATTTGTGGGCGAATTTGGGAATATGGTCGCTGGCAAGCTTTGTAGTTTTAGTGCAACTGATAATATTCAATTAGACATCACTACACCAACCGTTATGATTGGTGAAACTCAAATCCCTATGATTCAGCATACATTCTCATTACCAATTTCAATTGCTACTATTGGTGATGTTAATTTACTGTTAACCATCGAAAGCTAATCATTTCATTCAGTCACTCTTAAAGAAGGTAAAGAAAATGGAAACATTTTCTTTACCTTCTTTATTTTTGATAATAAATGGGTAAAAAATTGAATAAATATTAATTTAAATGGGTAGTTAATACAATATTGCCTTTTTCACAGTTCATTCACAATTATTGTAAGTAGGTGTGACAAATATCACATCGTAGCAAAAGCTTTTTTACTACAATAATGTTAAGTACGACAAGCACTAGGACCACACTCTTACTAAAGGAGGAACTTACATGTCCAAAAATAAAGATTCAAATGAAAACTTAAAAGGTACATTGTATCTTTGCTTAGCGCTTGGTGTCATCATCGTAGGCGTTTGGGCAGCTTGCTTTACACTCTTCATGGATCGATTCTAAATTACAATTTATGACGAAAGGAAGGTTAAATTATGCATTTTCACAAATATGAGAAGTATTGGCTCACATTTGGCATTGGCGCACTTGTCGTATTCTTATTGATTACTGGTATTATGGCATTTCATAACGGCAGTCATCCACCAAGTGCAAAAAAAACAATCAACTATGAGCAAGTTGATAAACAAGCACCTTTTGATAATCCAGGTGTGCATAAAGTAACAGGTAAGGATTGGGACTATGAAGTTGTTGTTGTCGCTTCGGCATTTTTATATACACCTACTGTTCTTGAAGTGCCTGTTGATTCAAAAGTAAAATTCATTGCTACAACTAAAGACGTAGTACATGGTTTTGGTATTGCACAAACAAATATTAATATGATGTTAGAGCCTGGATACATTTCAGAATATGTAACAACGGTTGATAAAGTTGGCGAATACTTAATCGTTTGTAATGAATACTGCGGTGTAGGGCACGCGCAAATGTCTTCAATGTTAAAGGTGGTGGCTAAGAAATGAGTGAAAAATCAATCAATATCAATGAAAACACTACTGTAGTACCTGATGAAAAAAAGAAAGTAGATAAACGTGATGCCAAGCTATCAATGGCACATCTATATGTCGCTTTCATCGCTTTATTTTTAGGTGGCCTTGCGGGTTTACTACAAGTACTCGTTCGTTCGGGTTCATTTACACTTCCATCAGGTATTAATTATTATCAAATTTTAACTGTACATGGTGTATTATTAGGTCTAATCTTAACAACATTTTTCATCTTCGGTTTCCAAACCGCTGCAATGAGTAAAGCAGTTGGTACGCTATCGGATAAACAACGTATGCTCGGTTGGATTGGATTTTGGGTAATGACGGTTGGGACAGCAATGGCAGCCGTTATGGTATTACTGAATAAAGCATCTGTTCTTTATACTTTCTATGCACCATTACAAGCGCATTGGATTTTCTATGCAGGTCTAGCACTTGTCGTAGTTGGTAGTTGGATTGCTTGTTTAGCAGAAGCTTTACGTTGGATTCAATGGCGCAAAGACAATCCTAAGCAAAGAACGCCATTACTTGGATTTATGATTGTTTGTAACAACTTAATGTGGTTTATTGCTACGATTGGTGTAGCTGCAGAAGTATTATTACAGTTATTACCTTGGTCTCTTGGTTTAATTGAACGCGTTGATGTGTTACTAACTCGAACATTATTCTGGTCATTCGGACATGCATTAGTTTATTTCTGGTTATTACCCGCTTACATGATTTGGTACACTGTTGTTCCTAAAATTATCGGCGGTAAAATTTTCTCAGATGCATTGGCTCGTTTATCATTTATCATGTTCGTATTATTTTCAGTTCCAGTTGGCCTACATCATCAACTTACTGAACCTGGTATTTCATCTTCATCCAAGTTTTTACAAGTTATACTTACGATGATGGTTGTAGTTCCATCTCTCTTAACAGCCTTCTCACTATTTGCTACATTTGAAATTAGAGGTCGTGAATTAGGTGGTAAAGGGTTATTCTCTTGGTTTAAGAAAATGCCTTGGAAGGACGTTCGCTTCTTTGCTCCATTTATCGGTATGATTGCTTTCATCCCTGGTGGCGCGGGTGGTATCGTCAACGCTTCCAATCAGATGAACCAATTAATCCATAATACAATTTGGGTACCTGGTCATTTCCATTTAACTGTTGCAACTGGTGTTGTACTTACATTCTTCGGTGCAACTTATTGGTTAGTACCGCATTTAACTGGACGCGTTTTAACAAAAGAAATGAATCGTTTAGGTATTATTCAAACTGTTCTTTGGGCTTTAGGTATGGGTATTATGTCAATCTCTATGCATATTGCTGGTTTACTAGGCGCACCACGCCGTTCCTCATTTTCTGATTACGGCGGTGCAGAAATCGCTAAAACTTGGGCAAGTTATCAAATTGGACAAGCTGTTGGTGGTACATTATTATTCGTAGCTATCTTAATCTTCTTATACATTTTCATCAAGCTACGTTGGTCTACTACTAATAAAGGCTTTGAAGAATTTCCAATTGCCCCTGTTTCTGAATTTGCTCATGAAACACCTGCAATCCTTGAAAATTTTAAAGTGTGGATTGTCATCCTAGTAGCTTTAATTTTAATTGCATATACCTACCCGATATACGACATCATCTCGAATGCTCCTTTGGGTTCGAAAGGGTTTAAACTCTGGTAGTTTTTACCTTCTCTGCATTTTGCAGAGAAGGTATTTTAATATAAGTTTGATTTTTCAGTGAATTACATATAGACTAGTGTTACAT
>JAGHSJ010000263.1 GCA_018065935.1 Candidatus Kurthia equi | reverse complement strand
TACATCTAATTTTCAAATATTTATTATTTTATTAAAATTTTTGTAAATATGTTTATTGTTTTTTAAAGGAGGGATTTTTATGATTAATATTTTAGTAGACCTTGTTCAAACTTTAGATGTTTGGTTGATTGGAATCGGTGAACTGTAGTAACGATTTTTTTATTTCTATTCTTTTTTTTTAAGCTCAAAAAGAGATTGATAACTTATATAAACTTCATAGTAAAATAGCAAAAATAAAAAGCCCATACAAATTTGTATGAGCTCCTTTAATTCGTGTTATAACCACGCTCGTTTATTTTACAATTTCTTTAATGATAACCGTGTAATTTTTATGAGCAACAATAGTTGATTCCCAAAGCTCCAACTCGTCAATTAATGGCGTTGGTTCTAAGTCAACTAAAACTGAGTTAGTATATATTTTTCGAACTTTTCCTGTTAATTCAACATTGTGCTTCATATTAGTCCATTTAATTATATTTCCGAATTTTGCTTTTTTCATTTTAATACACCTCTTATATTTTTATGATGCTCTTATTGATCTAACACAATAGTTATTGCTGTTAGATGGAATAATTGCGTCCTATTATAATTTCTTCATCTACATGAACATATTGCGACTGAAGCCATTTATTGTAGTCATATGTAACAATAATGTCGGAATTCGGATAACTTCTGTGAAGTCCGTCTAGCATGAACGCAAGATTAATGTGGTCCTGCTCTTGATAAGCATGGGGGTAAAGCTGTTCCCCTTTTTCAAGATACGGGGGATCGATAAATAATGTCGTCTTATCTGACCAAAAGTAATCAGCAATAAAGTCGATTGAGTCTACATTAAATAGCTCTATACGGCTGTTCATTTGATGTATTTGATTAATTCGCTTTGAAAGACTTGCTGGATTCCAACGAGATGTTAGCGCGGTTATGTCTCCATTTTTACCGCCTAATGGATTAGCCATTAGAATACCGCTATAAGCTAAGCGATTTACTAAGAGCGTGTGCCATGCTGCATCCATTAAATCTAGTGAATGGTAATCTTTTTTAATTTTCTCTTGTGATAAGAAGAAGTTTTCAACGGTCGGCTTGAATGTATTTATTCGATGAATTAGTTCGTCCGGCATATTCAAGATTGCCCACCAAACGGAATAAATACCAAAGTCAATATCGTTAAGCAAGACCTTATCAACCATCTTCGATTCAAGCATAGCAAGCTCAAATGAGGCGCCTCCTGAAAATGGAGATGTAAGTGCTTCACATTTATTAGCTCGTAACAATGTTGCTAAGTATGGAATCATTTTGCTTTTGCCACCAGGATAGCGGAATGGTGATAATTGTTGTTTAAATTTTAGAGGACTTTTTCGAGGGAATTTTTCAGCCTTATATTTATCCTCATAGATGATCGTAAACTTATGATTGCTATAATTCGCTTCATCAAAAAAATTATAAGTATCACAATCCTCACACCACCAGCCATCTTCCTTTTGATCCATAAAATCTTCAAAAGGTTCGAGGCATTCACGGCACTCTTTCTTCATATACCCACATCCTTCTTCTTAAAAAATTAAAAAACACATCCATAGGAATGAATGTGTTTTAATGGCTTATGAAAGCATCTGTTTTTCTTTTAGTTGTAATTGTTGGATAATTTCCGAAATTTTTTGTACAGGTGCATTTACTAGGGGTACTACTAGCTCGAAAATGTCACGGCTCCATTTTAGCTCAAATTCTTCTGAATCTGTTAAAACAGTGGTGTCATAATTTTCAAGGCAATGTACTACTTCTAATGTTTCTGTAATTGGAACAGTTAGCATTGTGTAAAAAACATCGGGTTCAATTAGAACTTTTTCGTATCGAATCATTTTTTTAATTCCTTCCGCTCTCTCAGTAGTTCATTAGAAATGATGCATATAATAGGATGCCAACAACAGTAAGTGACAATAAAAATAATAGTGCATATCCTGTAATTGAGCTCCATGAAACATCATTTTCTAATACTTCTTTTTCGAACGATTGACGTTCTGCTACTTTTAAGTGAGATAAATACCGCTGCTTTTTATTGTTGCGGAAGTTTTCAATTGATGAAGAACGCATTTGATTTTTGATAGGGTACATAAATAATCCATCCTTAAAATTTATTTACTATTTAAAACACAAAAAAGCACTTTAACAGTAAATGAACATAGAAATTCCCTAATGGGGGTTTTCTCATGAACACTGTTAAAGTGCTTAAAAATCCTCTGACCGTGTGGTGCGAGGTATAAAATGTAATTTCAAATAGTATGGATTAATAATAGCAAATAACTTTAATTTTAACAATAGAAAAAGAGCAATTACTCCACGAAGGAATATTTGCGCTCTTTATTCTATCCAACCAATTGCTGGCCCCATTTAATATAAGACTTCCCTTCGGAATCCGTTTCTTTTGAAAGCAGCATATTAATTAAATCAAAATCTATTCCGAACTTATCTAAGATCTCTTGTTCGTCTATAGTGTCATTTTTCATGAAATTATTTAGTTTTTCCTTAGCAATAATTAGGTGCAGCATGTTGGATTCAATACTGTTCTCAACCGTTACAAAATGTACTTCTTTTTGTTCCTTAGAAGTATATCGAATAAATCTAGCAAAGAATTGGTGCATAGATGCATAGTTCCAAAGCATTTCAATAAGTACAATATTGTTTACAAAATCAATGTTCACACTGCTTGATAAAGATTGCTGAGTACAAATTAATATTCCATTTTTAGATTTTTTCAGTTCTTGAATTATCGATTTTCGACGATTCAAAGATACTTTATCTCCTGTAATCACATAAATTGGTCTGTCAGGAAAGGCCGCTTTTATGAATGAATGGTAATACTCTACAGTTTTGATGTGCGTGCAACCAATTACAACATAATCATCATCCCAATTTTTAATCATTTCCAGCGTTCGCACAGCTTTTGAAGGTAACTTTAGTGAATGATACTCTTTAAACTCTTGCGGGTTCACACATGACTTTAATAAGCTATTTAATTGCTGAATAATTCTAAGCATAGAGTCTTTTCTTGAATTGCCTGTTGTGTTGAATAAATATGTTAACTTGTAGAATTCCTCTACCACAATTCTATATAACTCTTGTTCCATGGTATTAAATTTGACTGTGTTCTGAATTAGTTTGTATATGTCTTTTCCCGATACTTCTTCGAAAGTACGAGTAATCATAGTTTTATTAATTAAGTCATTTAAATACGTTGCATTGTAAATGTCTTGATTAAGTTTGCCAATACCAAAAACTGTAGCTCGTTCTGGTGAGAACGATCTCTTAAAATGCATATGACCCTTCTTATAGGGTGGAAATGCCATACCCTTGTAAGGATTAACTTTCTCTTTTAATTCACCTGTCTTACGTTCTTCTACTGTGATTGTAGGACTTAGGGACAACATATGTCTTGAATTATTGTAAAGCAATTCAAATGCTGTAAAGCTTTCAGGTATGCTATTTCTTGTACTTGTCGCACTCATGAGCTGTTTTACCTTCACTCTTCTAAAAACATTCAACGTAGCTTTAGTACGCTTAGATGCTGGATTACTAATGGTATCCGCTTCGTCTAACAGAAGCATAATCTTTTGAGAATGCAGCTTCATAAAACGCTTTAGTTGTTTTTCGTATTTTGTTAATATACCGAATGTCAGAATTACAATCTGGCCACTCTTTATCTTGTGAATATCATTCATTTTATGAATTCGGATATAATCAAGTCCATAATTCTCTAGTACATCATCCCAGTTGTTATTAATTGCAATAGCTGGGGCCACGATAAAGACATTATGAATCTGTTTTTTCTCCAAACGATATTTCATTTGAGCAACAGCTGAAACACTTTTACCCGCACCTGTACCCCATTGAAGATAACCATACTGCTTCATAAGCATTTTTGCAGTATCCTCTTTTTGTATCTCATTTAAGCGGATTTCCTCGCCGTTTGAGTGGTTATAAATAACAAGTTCATTCAAATACTCGATAATACTTTCGTGAGGTTTTACGCTGCTGAAAGGCATCTCTTGTTGTTCATGTGCTTTTCTTTTTTTATCAAACAATTTACGATACGTTTGCTCAGCGAATGGATACTTTAAGGTTCCGAATAAAACTGGTGGAAGATTTCTAGCCTGCAGCTGCTTTCGGTCCTTAGCTGTGTATGCCTTATATTTTAATCCTACTTTAGTTTTAACTAGTGTGATTGGTCGTGTATCTTCAATTTTGTGCTGTTTCTTTAGCGTGTGACGTAGATAGCTTAAGACCTTATTTTCAGTTACTTTCTTTTTTTGCCACTCTGCTTCATCCATTCCTGTTGGCTTTTCCTGAGTAATCAAACGTTCAGCGTAAGCTACACAGTTGGCATAATGCTTTTGGAGCTTTGGATGTCTTTTTATATCAAATAGTAGTTTGTTCTTTTTAAACTCGTAGTCTGAGCTTACTTTCTGTCTATTTTCTAAATTGATCTTTACCCGCGCTTCTTTCAGTTGTTCTTTTACAGGTCTCATTACCTTTTCATAGATGTCATTAGCGTCAGTATAAGGAAGAAATACATCGTGTTGATATTGACGAGCCGGTAGATGAACACTCTTTTTTTGGAATAGCATAATCTTTGTAGGGTATTTTGCTACCCCCAAGGATGCAAAAGCATCATCCGACACATTGACTTGGCCAATAAAATCGAACATGCTATTTATTTCATTAATTATTCCTGAATCCGTAAAGTCATCCGCAAGGAAACTCTTTGGCACAATTAAACCCATTAGCCCACCTGCTTTTAATACTTCATGAGATTTAATGCAGTAATACAATTGGGATAAGTATTTGTTCTCTCCTACTTTCCATTGAAGATTGAAAGGCGGATTTCCTAAGACTACATCAAACTGGACTTCACTCTTATACGAACGAATATCCTGGTTAGTTATTGTTGCCTTATCATAAAGGAAACGTGCAACTTTAAAGGCTTTTAGATCAATTTCATTTCCATATACATTTAGTTCGTTTGGTAGAAAATTAAAGAAGCTCCCAATACCAGAAGTTAAGTCTACAATGAGGTCATATTCAGAGGGCCTTATGCATTCAACTAAAAACTTTGCTAATTCTGCTGGAGTAAAGAATTGACCATTTTCTATTTCTTTTTTTGCTTCAGAATAGGCATGATAAGAATTATAATTATTAAATTCTAACCCATGAAGGCCACCTTCACCGGTATAAGCGTTATAAACATCTTCAGAAGTAATATTAAATTTACTTGTCTCATTGTTATCGATAAGATAAATGATTTTATCATTAATTGATTTTCTTTGAGTTTGCGGTATTATTTGATTTGT
>JAGHSJ010000353.1 GCA_018065935.1 Candidatus Kurthia equi | reverse complement strand
CATGTAGGCCTATAAGTAATGCTTATATTCAATATTTTGGAATTAACGTTCTATTTAAAACCCAATTATAAAGTTACCTTGACATCTCTTCTCTCGCACTATACAATGGAACTTGTGTAAAATAAACGCAGCGGTTATGTGGTTTAGTTGCCTTTATTCTGTACCTCTAGTTTTACTAGAAGGAGTAGTAGTAATTCGTCGGCTGCATGAACGAGACTACTTGAATACAGAATATCCTCTATTCTAAATGTAACTGATTTTTGTTTTATACCAAATAAAAATCATAGGAGGGACTCTCAATGTCTCGTTATACAGGTCCATCTTGGAAACTTTCTCGTCGTTTAGGTATTTCTTTAAGCGGTACTGGTAAAGAAATCGAAAAACGTCCATACGCTCCAGGACAACACGGCCCAACTCAACGTATTAAATTATCTGAGTACGGTCTTCAATTACAAGAAAAACAAAAACTTCGTCATATGTACGGAATGACAGAACGTCAATTCCACAACGTATTCGTAAAAGCTGGTAAACAACAAGGTGTTCATGGTGAAAACTTCATGATCCTTCTTGAAACTCGCTTAGATAACCTAGTTTACCGTCTTGGCTTAGCTCGCACACGTCGCGGCGCTCGTCAATTAGTAAACCACGGTCACGTAACTGTTGATGGTAAACGCGTTGATATTCCATCATACAGCGTAAAACCAGGTCAAGTGATTTCTCTTCGTGAAAAATCAATGAACCAAGCATCAGTTGTTGAAGCTATCGAAGCTAACTCATTCGTTCCAGAATACTTAACTTTCGATGCTGACAAAAAAGTTGGTACTTTCACTCGCCTTCCAGAGCGCTCTGAATTATCAGCTGAAATCAACGAAGCGTTCATCGTAGAGTACTACTCTCGTTAATATCTTCATTGAACAGCAAAAAGACATCCTTCGGGGTGTCTTTTTTTATGTTCTTCTAACATTAGAAAAGCAGAAGCCACGTTAAAAACGCGCTTCTGCTTTCATCTATATTATTTCATTGCTTCAATTACGATAAAAATGATGACAATAATAAGAACTACAATTACGAGAAGAACGGTAAAAATAATCATCGTAATAAATAGAACGAAAACTGCCTGCCATTTAGAGATTTGATGAATTTCTGACACCATAACTATGCTGTAGACTGATGAAATAACGACAGCTAGCAGCGTTAAAATTAAGACGATTCCCAAAAGAATGATTTCTATTACAGATTGCTCGCCCATACCATAAAAAGAGTCAGAAGAAACGACTAACCAAATTGCCAAAATAGGCAGTAAAATAATAAAAGGAATCATCGATAGCAATGCACCTTTATATAGCTCTAAAAATTTCCCTCTACCTTTGAACAGCTTTCCAATAACCCAAATAATAAATGCATAAACCCCTAAGAAAAAAATAACTTCTCCTAGGCTATAAAGTGCGGAAGTAATTAATTCTTTAAATACCGTTTGATATTCAAAGCTATCTTCAATTAGTTCGTACCTATACGTTTGAAAACTAGTTAATAAATTTGTCGCCCAAGTTGCTAGAAAGCTTAATAATAGGATATACCCTATCGTGCTTTGTTTAATAGTCGACTGAATTGTCGCACGTGGTTCTAGAACCATTGATAATAGTCCATTTCTCTCCTTACGCAAAAAAAACACTCCTCATTCAATTCATTTTTATACTACTCTCATTGTACATAGTAGAATAGTTTTCTTCTAGATGCCTTAACTCCTTTTTTAGCAAGTAAAAAAAGTAAAGATCCCGATACAGTGCCTACGGATTCTTTACTTTTACCTTTTTATCCATACTTGCATCCTATACGGAATTTATATGAAATTAAAATATATTTCCTAGAAGTACAGTCGCTATGATTGCTAATACTGCTAGAATAAATACGATTAAGGCAACTACTGGGATAATCATTGTAAAGAAAGCACGCCATTTAGAAAATTGATGCACTTCTGAGATCATCACAATCGTTAGAATAAATACAAATATAGTTAACACGATTGTAGCAAGACCAAATAACACGCTAAAAACCGTGTCAATAGCTGATGCTGTATCAGTTATTCCATAAAAACTATTTGGTGCAATTACCAACCAAATTAAGAGGAATGGAAGCATTACACCATAAGGTAGCATCGTTAGCATAGAGCCTTTATATAAATCAGAATAAACGCCTTTCCCTCCGAATAACTTACCGATAATCCAATAGAAAAACGCTAAAATAGCTGTCCCTATCAAAATAGTAGCGATTCCTGCTAAAATAGAAGTAACGATTTCCATCAGAAAACTCGGTTTCGTAAAAACTAAGTCAGAAGCTTCTTTTGTAGTTTTTTCATCAACTGAGGCGATTAAAGCGGAAGCCCATGCCCCAAAGAAACTTAGAATGGCGATATACCAAAAACTTTTATTAACAAGCAAATAACGAATTGTTTCTCTTGGCTGACGCCAAATTGATACAAATGGATTTAATTTATGTTCCATATAAACACTCCTTTTCATGTACTTATCTTAGTTATCTTACTCAACTTCTCCTGGCCACATCATCATACCGCCATTCATATTTGTTGCATCATAACCATGATATGTTAGAAAATCTGTGGCTTGAGCTGAGCGCCCTCCTGAGTGGCATACAATGATATATGGCATACTTTTATCTAATTCTTGCATTCTAAAATCCAATAAACCAAGTGGAATATGTAATACGCCAGGTATCTTCCCTTCTACCAATTCTGCTGCTTCACGCACATCAATTAAATTCAATTGCTCTCCAGCTGCTAATTTTTGATTCACTTCTACCGTTGTAATTGTTTTCATTTTTAATGCTCCTTCATACATATTCAGACAATTTCACCTTTTAAACTATATCATATTCCACACATCTGACAAATTTTCTCCTATGATATACTTTAACAAATACTAATAGAGGAGGTATCTCCAGTGAAACTCATTTCTATTTGCCCTAGTAATACCGAACTTGTTGAACTTCTTGGATTAACAGATCAATTAATCGCTGTAGATGATTTTTCTGATTGGCCTGCGCAAGTAAAGGACTTGCCACAATTAGGCTCTGATTTATCTGTAGATATAGACATGATTGAAAAACTGCAGCCTGACCTTGTGCTAGCCTCACTAAGTGTTCCCGGTATGGAAAAAAATGTCGCATCATTACAGCAAAGGAATATTCCTCACATCGTCCTAAACGCAAATTCACTTGAGGAAATCATTGAAGAATTAGAACTTATAGGACGTGCTTGCCATTGTGAAGAAAAAGCAGCACAAGTGGCTACTTCCTATCGTGCAAAAATTTCAGAATTACGTGCGATTGCCGCTACGATTGACACACCCCCCACTCTATATTGGGAATGGTGGCCAAACCCAATTTTCACCCCCGGTGGCGTCAATTGGTTAACCGAAATCAGTGAGCTAGCTGGCGCAAGTAATTTATTTAAAGATGTCGAACTAGCAAGCGTCATGACTGATTTTGACGATGTTTGCTTACGGAACCCTGATTATATTTTACTTGCTTGGGTAGGCGTGGCTTATGAGCGAATCAATACAAAGGTAATTGAAAAACGCCCAGGTTGGACAGCACTCAACGCTTGGAAAAATCAACATGTGTATAAGATGGAAGAATGGCTTTATTGTCGTCCTTCCCCACGTTTATTACAGGGAGCTATTCAATTAGCACAACGCCTCCATCCACATGCCTATCAAGAGGTTTCCTTGCCCGACTTTTTAGTACAGACAACATAAAAAAAGCTAGAATTAGCAAACCTTAACGGTCGCTAATTCTAGCTTTTTATTTACTTATGCGCTTTATGCAAATTTAACCATATGGTATTTTTTCTTCCCGCGACGAATGATACTGAACGCATCTTCTAAGCGATCTTTTGCATCAATTGTGTAATCTAATTCTTTCACTTTTTCACCATTTACAGAGATAGCACCATTAGTTACGTCTTCACGTGCTTGACGTTTAGATGAAGAAATACCTGCTTCTACTAGTAAATCAACGATATTTTTATCTTCTTTTGCTACCTCTACAGAAGGAACGCCAGAGAATGCCACTTTCATTTCATCAACTGAAAGTGCTTTTAAATCCCCTGAGAATAGTGCAGCAGTGATTTTAAGTGCTTGTTCAAGACCTTCTTCACCATGAATCATTTTTGTCATTTCAGCTGCAAGTGTTTTTTGAGCTTCACGTAAATGAGCTTCCGTTTCCACTTTTTCAGCTAAAGCTTCGATTTCTGCACGTGTTAAGAATGTGAAGATTTTTAAGTATTTCACTACATCTGCATCAGTTGTGTTTAACCAGAATTGGTAGAACTCGTATGGTGATGTTTTCTCCGCATCTAACCATACTGCGCCACCAGCTGTTTTACCGAATTTTGTACCATCTGATTTTGTTACAAGAGGAATTGTAATACCGAAAGCATTTGTTTCTTCTTCATGTGTTTTACGAATGATTTCTAAACCCGTTGTGATGTTACCCCATTGATCTGAACCACCCACTTGGATTTTTACATTGTGACTATTGTATAGGTGATTGAAGTCCATACCTTGAATTAAAGTGTAAGTGAACTCAGTGAATGATAGACCTGTTTCTAGACGAGAAGAAATCGTATCTTTACCTAACATGTAATTAATATTTACTAATTTACCGAAATCACGTAAAAATTCGATTGTTGTCATTTTACCGAACCAATCGTAGTTGTTTACTAATTGCGCACCGTTGGCATCATTTGAAAAATCAAAAATGCGTGCTAGTTGACCTTTAATGCAATTTACATTGTATTCAATTTGTTCATTTGTTAATAAGTTACGTTCAGATGAACGACCTGATGGATCACCAATCATTCCTGTTGCTCCACCGACTAAAAGAATTGGTTGATGACCAGCTTGTTGGAAACGGCGTAATGTAAGCATTGGTACAATATGACCGATATGCATAGAATCTGCTGTTGGGTCAACACCTACATATAAAGCTACTTTCTCTTCATTTAATAATTTTTCCATACCTTCAGCATCTGTTTGTTGGTAGAGAAGGCCGCGCCATTCTAAATCTTGGATTAATTCGTTTGTCATGTTAATTCCTCCTAATGGATGGTAGTGATTTTTTGAATCTACAGTATCATTGAACGAGCTGTGAGATTACTTTTTTAAATCCGAATCTCATCAGCTTACTTCCTTCGGTCAAACGATTTCTTCGCGCGTGATGAGACATCACTTCTCAGAACTCTTATTGCCGAGTGAAGTTGAACGAGCTATGAGATTACTTTTTTGAACATAGAAAAACGTCCCTGCCATAGTAATGCAGGGACGTTAAGGACGTGTTAACGCGGTACCACCCGGCTTGGAGTAGAATATTAAACTACTCCCGCTCGATTGCTTTAACGCAGCGTCTACGTCGTTACTCCAAATGTGTAATTCACCGTCGAGCTCTGTCTGACTTGCACCACCCGTCAGCTCTCTTAATCAGAGGTTTCAACCGCTACTTCGCATTCTTCTCCGTACGAAAATGTTATGGATTATTGTACGTTAAATGATTTTTTTTGTCAATATGTAGATTATCAAACAAAAAGTAGGCAATTTCATGTAAAATTATAATGTATGTACCGTAATTTACTATCCTCTTAAT
>JAGHSJ010000027.1 GCA_018065935.1 Candidatus Kurthia equi | reverse complement strand
TTTTATATCCTCCACCATTGGATAAGTAGGTTTGAACAACTTTCAGTTTAAATTCTTGAGAATGTTTAGCCATAGAAAAGCACCCTTCAAATTAGATTAAGTGTCTAACTTTCGGGGTGCGGTTCATTATATTAGGCTTCTTCATATGGGGTGCTTCGGTATTAACCTCTGTTACGTCTCACACGCGTCTTATAATTTCGAAGATACCTATTTTTAATTTAGATTTTTCAGAAAATTTAATTGATATTGCAGATTTTTAGGAAAATAGGGTTCAAAGTAAGGATCAAAATGATCTGCTTCCATTTCGATCACCTGAAGTAATGGATTATTTACTCTTTCTATTTTTTCAGGAACAAACGGAGCAACAGTATCTTGCGTTGCTCCAATGATTAGCATGGGGATTTTTACATCTTTTAATCGTTTCCAGGGGCGGTAAAAGCCCATAGTTAAAAGAGAACGTGCAGTCACACGATTATCATATTTTTGGTCATGTGCATTGAGTGCCAGCTGTAGTGCATTCCAGGCGCCATCACGATCCATCGACCCAAATGCTCCTTTTTCAGATATTGTCGGTATGCAAATTCGAGTACCGAGTTTTACAGAATCGGCCATACCATAACTTAAAAATTTCAGCATTTGCTTAAATGGAACTGAACGTACTGTACTTACTCCATCCAGCATCGGTACTTGGATAATCGCGCCCTTCAGGTCTGGATGTTGTGAAACCAGATCGACCACATGACCTCCCCCAAACGATGTGCCCCAGACAATAATATGATGTGCATTGATTTGAGGTAAATTTTTTAAATGTGCTAATGCGCTATTCACCGTCTTTACACGTCGCCACGGATTAATATCTTGACGTGGTAAGCCACCACTTAAACCCCATCCTGGGTAATCAAACTCCATAACTGCATAACCCTCAGCCACAAAGTGATTGATAAAGGATGTCGTTAAAGCACCTTGTACACTCCCCCAACCACCGACCATCAAAATGGCAGGCAATCCTTTGTTTTTGATATCAACGGGAACATGAAGTGTTGCCGAGCATGGAATGCCATCCGTTACAAATGTAGATTTATGGATAGATTTTTGAATACTTGATGTATCGGGATATTTACGGTTCGACATATATTTTGACCTGATCTCAGATATAACGATGACAACGTTCCATCTTGTTTTTATTTAAAAATACACGAGAAGAATAAGTTTATTTTCATCAATCCTCAGTGCACCATTATTCTTGTTTGGTTATCTTGAATGCCATTCAAGATAACTCATTTTAACTATATTCTTGAATAGCATTCAAGAAATATTTACGATGCAGTCTTTGAATTGTTTTATTGGTCGCAATTCAACCTTTTTAGAAGAGTGAGAAATTTTGATGGCTCGTAATAAGCGCGTACAGGATCGTGAAGAAAAACAAGAAGAGATCATCCATGCTGCACGTGCTTTGTTTTTAAACGAAGGCTATGACGCAACTTCGATCAATCGTATTGCAATCGAAGTTCAGGTTGCACCGAATACCATTTATTGGTATTTCAAAAATAAAGATGAACTCTTGGTGAGTATTCTTAATGCTGAATTAACCAAACATTTGAATGCATATATGTTGCAGCCGACTCAAGATCCTACTGAACGTTTAATTTGGGTAGTCGATCAACTTCAATTAGCGAATCGCTTAGTCAGCACGGTACATGCAAGATTAAAATTTTCTACAGAACTACGAGAGTGGCATGAACAATTTCATCTCTTGGTGGAGGGCTTACTTCGATTAGAGCTACAGAAACTTGGTATGGCGAATGATCAGATTGAGACAAAAGTAAAAATTGCGGTTTTCACAATTGAAGGGCTTTTAGCCCATCAACTTTCTGAGCAAGAGAAACGAGCTATTTGTGCAGCATTAGTTTCTACTTCTTAAGTTAATAAAGGATAGAAGTAAGTTATAAAGTTTCCTCAGACTGTAAGAATTTCTAAAATTAACATAATGGCTGTTATATGAAATAAAAATATAGAAACCACTTTGAGAAGTTACTTAATAAAAAAAATAGTTTGACCACCGGTATCACGTTGACTAATATTTTAACTGTGATGCAGCACGTAGGGTTGGCTACTAGCCACCATGTCCGCTACTGCATTAGCACTTGGTTTGTAATTAGTAGTAAGAATAGGCGGCAACTTTAAGTTGTCACTTATTTTTTTGACACTCTCAAAAATAGCATTATCTATTTTATTCGTAAGCATCCAACGTGGCGTGTCTCTTCTAATTAATGTAAGTTTGGAGTGTAGTGGTCAACAAATATTGGACACAGTTTTAAGTTTTTGTTCAGCCGCAAAAGGGCTGATACCATTATTAAATTGATGTGGTCGTATCCGATTGTAGTATTCCATCAGATACAGCCCTATATCT
>JAGHSJ010000010.1 GCA_018065935.1 Candidatus Kurthia equi | reverse complement strand
CGTATTGCCAATGAGACCGAAGCGGCATTACTACGCGATGATACAATGGCAGAAATTTTAGAAGAGGCCTATGCTGCGGAAGATAAGGAGGATTTGTATCGCTTAGTTGATGCATTTACATCTGACCGCGACGACCAAGATATTGAAATTTTAATTTCACAATTGTATGAAATGTCACGCGTCAATCCGCAACCGCAGAAATGGTTAGATAGCTTAGCACAGCAATATGAACTAGGCGATATCACAACGATTGATGAATTGCCAATTGCTGATTCGATAAAAAAATCGATTTTATTGAGCATTGAAGCGGCAATTCAATTGATTCAAGAAGTTCGTCAGCTATCTTTACGTCCTGATGGGCCGGATGCTTTCGGTGGAACCGCAGAAAAAGATTTAGAGAAGTTGATGACAGCGAGAGGAATTATGCTTCATCATACTTGGGAGGAGGCATATGGCTATCTTTCAAGCTTTAAATGGGATCGGTTAGCTTCTCAGAAAAAGGACACTTGTGATGAACGCTTAAAAGAATCAGCGAAAGCTAAGCGAAATCAAGCGAAAAAAATCCTAGAAGATTCATTAGAAATTTATTTCCAACGTCCACCTGAAAAATTATTAGAGGAAATTTCGACAATGAAACCGTTTATCGAAACATTAGTGGAATTAACGCATACATTTAGCGTGCGCTATGCACAGGCAAAAGCGGATAAAGGTTTAATTGATTTCTCTGATTTAGAGCATTTTGCCTTGGAAATTTTAACAGGGGACGACTTGCAACCATCTGATGTTGCACAGGAATACCGTCAGCATTTTGAAGAGGTACTAGTTGATGAATATCAAGATACCAATCGTTTACAAGAAACGATTTTACAACTCGTAAAACGTGGAGATGCACATGATGGTAATATGTTCATGGTTGGCGATGTAAAACAGTCAATCTACCGTTTCCGTTTAGCAGAACCAACACTGTTTTTAAATAAATATTTACAATATGAAACCAATCCACAGCATAACGGGATGAAAATTGATTTAAACGCTAATTTCCGTAGTCGTCATGAAGTGCTAGATGGCACGAACTATATTTTTAAACAAATCATGGGCGAAACAGTTGGAGAGATTGACTATGATGAAGCGGCAAGTTTAAAACCAGCTGCTCCCTATCCACCCCATGATATGCCAATTAGCTTAGCTATTCTCCATTCTTCAGAACCAGAGGAAGAAGAGGGCGAAATGGATGAGGAAATTGAAGAGCTAAAAAAATCACAACAAGAAGCGCGCTATATTATTGCGCAAATCCAACATTTGATGGCAAGTGAGCAACAGGTATATGATGCATTTAAAAAAGACGAGGACGGCAATCCATTAACACGTCCGTTGGAATACAAAGATATTGTCATCTTAATGCGTTCGATGACATGGTCTGCTGATTTTGTTGAAGAATTCAAATTAGCAGGCATTCCATTGTATGCGGAAGTTTCCAAAGGGTATTTTGACGCCATTGAAGTAATGGTGATGATGAACACACTGCGTGTCATAGACAATCCTTATCAGGACATTGAACTGGTCTCTGTGCTTCGTTCACCATTTATTGGTATGACAGAGAACGAACTGGCTCAAATCCGTCTAGCGGATACGAAAGCGCCTTTTTACGATGCGTTAAAAATCTTCGTCAAAGAGGAGCATGCTTTACGAACAGAAGTCGCAGAAAAGCTCCAACGTTTCTTACTTATGTTAGAGGATTGGCGTGACCTTGCACGTCGAGGCTCATTAGCCGATTTAATTTGGCAAGTCTATCTTGATACCAACTATTATGAAATGGTTGGTGCTATGGTAAATGGGAAGCAGCGTCAAGCGAATTTACTGGCACTTCATGACCGTGCCATTGCTTATGAAAAAACCTCCTTCCGCGGACTCTTCCGTTTCCTACGTTTCATCGACCGTATGCGTTTAAGAGGTGATGATTTAGGCACTGCGAAGGCAATGAGTCAATCAGAAAATGTTGTACGCATTATGACGATTCATGCATCTAAGGGGCTAGAATTTCCTTACGTCTTTACTGCGGGCTTAGGTCGTGAATTCAACCGTATGGACTTTAACCGTCCGTATTTATTTGATTCGGCGTATGGTTTAGCGGTGAAGATGATTGACCCAGAAAAACGAATTCAGTATACGTCTCTGCCATTTTTAGCTATGAAGGAAAAGAAAATGCTAGAGATGAAATCAGAGGAAATGCGTGTGCTTTATGTAGCTATGACACGTGCAAAAGAAAAATTATTTTTAGTTGGTACAGTGAAGGACTGGGAGAAAACAAAGGAACGTTGGGAAGAGGCACAATTTTTAGCTCTTGGTGATCCACTACCAGAGCATCAACGTGCAAAAGCAAAGAGTTATTTAGATTGGATTGGACCAGCAGTAGCACGTCATAGTGATTACTATGCAACGGTAAATGATATAGAGGCGCATGCGGTTGCTTCAGATGCATCTCGTTGGAAATTTGAGGCCATTGATGTGGCAAGTTTCAGTCAGATGGAAGCTCAAACAGAAGAAGCAGTTATTGCAACGACAGCGGAAGAAAATGAGGATTTTGCGCAGCATCTTCACCGTCGTTTGGATTTCCAATATCCGTTTGCAGCGGCTGTTGAGAAACCATCGAAAACATCGGTATCGGAATTAAAACGAATGATTTTACTACAAAATCAAGAAGAGCCAGAATTCAATTTAACACCGATGGCTAGACCCGCTGTAAAACATGCAGGTAAACGCCCACAATTTTTACAAAAGGTAGAGATGTCAGGTGCGGAAAAAGGAACAGCTATACATGCAGTTATGGAACATATTCCACAGCAGGGCTTACAAACAGTAGCAGAGGTCGAGCAATTTGTGGACAGTCTTGTCCAACGTCAATTGATTACGGCAAAAGAAGGTGATTCCATTGATGGACAAGATATTTTACGCTTCTTCGATTCAGAAATTGGACAGCAATTTGCACAGGCAACGATTCTTAAAAGAGAGCTACCATTTACGCGTTCAGTAATGGATGGTCAGGGGGATGCTCAAATTATTCAAGGGATTATTGACTGCTTATACCAAAAGCCGACAGGTGAATGGATTCTGTTAGATTATAAAACGGATCGCGCAACAGGAAGTATGAAAACACCTGAAGGATTGAAGAAAGAATTAACAAAACGCTATGCCATTCAATTAAATACCTATAAGCAAGCAATAGAAGATATTATACAAATTAAGGTGAGTCAATCCATTATTTATGCTTTTGATGTTCACCAATGGCTTGAAGTTTAGGGGGAGTAAATCATGCGACTGGGAGCAACAGCGCGGACACAACGAATTGAAACATTGGATGTATTAAGAGGTGTCAGTCTTTTAGGGATTATTCTCGTCAATATTTTGGCGTTCAATTATCCAATCAATTATATAAGATTACCGGAGTTTTTAACGACTCCGGGCGATCTTGCTAGTGAAAAACTACTGACGATTTTTGTTCAAGGAAGTTTTTACCCATTGTTTGCTTGGTTATTTGGCTATGGTTTACAAATGCAACGAACAAAGGCTATCTCATTACAACAAGGTTTTTGGAAGTTCGGCTCCAAACGATTAGCGATATTAGCTGTTATTGGGTTACTGCATGCATTTTTCATCTGGTATGGTGATATTTTATTTACATATGCGATATTTGGTTTTGTTTTACTCTTTTTCTTGCGACTAAAACCAATCGTACAAACGACAATCGGATTATTCTTATTTGGTTTGTATCATTTTTATTATGTAGTAACGTATTGGCTATATAGTCGAAATCCAAATTATGAGGATGGCGCCTACTATAGTGATATTACCAATGTGAAAAGCTCAGTGGAAGCCTATCGTGACGGCAATTGGCTAGATGCTTTTTCACAAAGAATGAGCGATCTATCGATTCAATTATCAGGGGCTATGTGGCTTCAAGCCGCGTTTACTATTCTGCCATTTATGATTTTAGGTGCAGCAGCGAGCCAATGGCGTTTAATTGAACGTGCTAAGCAACTAAAAGCTTTTTGGGTAGTATTAGCTATTCTAGGGTTAATCATAGGGCTTTATTTAAAAATCCAAATTTATGAAAATGACATGAAATATTTTGGCTATGCGATTGGTGCATTGGTCGGAGCGCCTATTTTAGCGGTTGGCTATGCATCCTTACTTGTCGTCTTATCGATGATTCCTGGTGGATTGAAAATTTTAAAACCTTTTTGCTTAACTGGTCGCATGTCATTGACAACCTATTTAATGCAATCCGTTATTCAAAGTCTTTTATTCTATGGTTTTGGTCTGGGGCTATATGGAAAGTTACCTATTGAAACGCTCATACTGATTGCAGTCACTATTTATATTCTTCAAATAGTGTTCGCGTGGATTTGGTTATCATTCTTTAAACAGGGTCCTGTGGAAATGTTATGGAAAAGAATTACTTATGGAAAAAATACGGAAAATAGAGGAAATTAACGTAAAAATGATGTATCATTGAAAAAAAAAGAAGAGGTGCAACTATTCATGAAAATTTTATCATTTCGTATCAACAATGAAATCAGCTTCGGGCCTAAAGTAAAAAAACAAGAGGCAGTTTGGAATGTATTAGCAATTCAAAAAGAATTAAACGTATTACCTTCATTTTCTGCAACGATTGTTGAAGGTATGACATATGGTTTTGAATTTGTAGAGCAAATGCGCAAATTAGTAGAGGCTGCTGAAAACTCAGAGAACCCTTCAGCATTTAAACACGATTTTTCAGAAATTGAATGGCTTGCACCAATTCCACGTACGACAAAAAATATCATTTGCGTTGGTAAAAACTATGAAGATCATGCAATCGAAATGGGCTTCGTTAAAGAATCGGATGATTTATTTGTATTTACTAAAGCACCTACAGCAATCGCTGCAGATGAACAAACAGTTCCTGTCCATGCAGATGTAACAAAAGAACTGGATTACGAAGGTGAATTAGCTGTAATCATCGGTAAAAAAGGAAAAAACATTCCTGCAGGTTTAGCATTTGATTATGTATTTGGTTATACAATTGCCAATGATATTAGTGCGCGTGATTTACAGGAAACATACAATCAATTCTTCCTTGCGAAAAGCTTAGATGGTGCTTGCCCAATGGGACCATACTTAGTAACGAAGGATGAAATTCCAAATCCGCAAAACCTAACAGTCGTAACAAAAGTGAATGATGAAATTCGCCAAAATGGGACAACGAAAGATATGATTCATTCTGTAGAAGAAATTATTGTGAAAATTTCTCAATTAGTTACTTTAGAGCCAGGTGATGTTATTTTAACAGGCTCACCAGCAGGTGTTGGTAAAGCGATGACACCACCACAATTCTTAAAAGCTGGCGATACAGTGAAGATTTCAATTGAAGGTATCGGTACATTAGTAAACCGCTTCGAATAAAATCGTCATAATTTAGTCAAAAAGTAAATTCACAGGATTTTCTACTCTTTCTGTAGTGGAAAAGACTGTTATACCAGTATACTTGTGCAAAATCACATATATGATTCATGTGATTTTATTGGGAAATCCACTTTCTACATTGTTAGAAGTGGATTTTTCATTTGTATACTGTCGCTCGCTTTGGTAACATAAATTAGAAAAAGTACAATAAATTGAGGTGAAATTAACATGCCAGATTTTTTAAGTACAACTACACATCTACATATTACAACATGGGTAGTCGCACTGATTTTATTTTTCGTAGCAGCGGGAATGAACAAAGCTTCTAAAGGCCGCAAAATCTCTCACATGATTTTAAGATTATTTTATATCTTCATCATCATTTCAGGTGTTGCATTATTTATTACTGCAATGGATTTCGGTCAAGGAATGCTATACGGCTTCAAACTATTATTCGGTTTAGGCGTTATTGCGTTTATGGAAATGACATTAGTACGCGGTGCAAAAGGAAAATCAACTACAGCGATGTGGATTGGTTTCATCGTTTGCTTAATCGCAGTATTAGGTTTAGGTTTCCATTTACCATTGGGTATTAAATTATTTTAATTGAGGGATAGCATCATGATATTGCCAAGTATTCTTATCTCACAAACTTACACACATATGACCGCATGGTTTCTTTTGCTCTTTCTTTATTTCTTTGTATTCATCATGTACAAGGGAACAAAGGGGCGTAAAATTACACATATGATTGTTCGTGTGATGTATATCGTTGTGATAATTACAGGTGGCGCACTTTATTATGTGATGATGCATTCAGAACACTGGCTTGCTTACATGATAAAAGTAGCTGCAGGAATTATGTTTATTATTCTTGCTGAAATTACAATTGTGCGTGCAAACAAAGATAAAAAGTTTGTAATTCCGTTTTTAAGTAGCCTAGCTATGATTGGATTTATGATGTTCATGGGCTATTACTTACCTATGGGTATGGATATGTTTCATTAAAAATTTTGGGACATAAAGTGTAGAAAATAACAAATTTAATGAGAATAAGAAAAGCAGAACTTGCATTTAAATCGCGAGTTCTGCTTTTTGTTTCGAACTTTAAAAGAGGGAAGAAAATGTTTTGTTGCAGCTTCTTTTTGTTTGTATCAATGATAAAAGAGGAGGGCAGTTTATTTTCTTTAGTTGTGTCTGATTTTTTACATTTCCTTATGTGGGTTTTATTGTTTTTATAACTAAAATATGGATAGTGTGGTCGAGCTTTGGTAAAATTACTTTGGGTAGCTCTGTAGAGGAGGCAAAACATTGAGAGTAACAAATAAGATGAAGACAGCAATCGTTGCATTTGTATGTGCATCGACAATTGGTTTTACTATACAGGCTCATGCGGATGAACGTGTGAACATGCAAGGTGAAAGTGTTTATGATGTGCTAGTGGATCGCTTCTTTGATAAAAATTCACAAAATAATTTTGAAACTGTAGCGACAGATTCAAAAGCCTTTTCAGGTGGGGACTTTGAGGGAATTGAAACGAAAGTGAGCTACTTTGATAGTCTTGATTTCACATTCTTATCATTAGGATCTATTTTAGAAGCAGAAGATTATCGTGGGAAACTAGTGACGAATTATAATGCATTACAAAAAAACTTTGGTACAAAGGCACAGTATGATTCAATGTACAAAGCGTTACATAGTAATAATATAAAAGTAATGGCGGACTTTCCAATCAATGGAGTGAGTGAAAATAACGCATTTATTCCAAATACAGGGCAAGAACAGTGGATTACTTTAGGGAAAGAGCAGGGCACTGTTAATTGGCGTGTAGAGAATGAGGAAGTGCAAAAGAAATTAATCGATGCGGCAGTAACCTATGTGCGCGAGTATAAACTAGATGGTATTCGATTAACTACTATTGAAGATGTAGATACGGAATTTTTGAATTCAATGATTAAAGCTTTGAAAAATGTAGATAGTCAGCTAGTAGTTATTGCTGATAGTCCTTCAAAAGCCAACTTTGATATGAAATATGATGAAGAAAATATGAGTAACTTTCAACAGGTATTTAAAAATAATAATTTAGACTCCGCTAGCTTAACGAATAATATGGCAGAGAAAAAATTGAATACGCCTAAGTCACTTATGCTAGATGATTTGAACAGTAGTCGATTCACGTATTTTGCAGCACAAGAAAATATGTTTCCTCCAACACGTGTGAAAATCGCGGTTGCCACAGCGCTAATGTTGCCAGGAACGCCTATTATGAGTTATGGTACGGAGATTACAATGAATGGTGAAGAGCCACCAGAAACATTACAAGAGATGGATTTTAGAACAAAAGACGATATTATAACGTATATTGGGCAGATTCAGGCATTAAGAAATGGCTCAAATGCATTGCGCAATGGTGAGTTCAAATTAATTAAAAATGATAATGGATTTATTGTTTTTGAACGCTCTACAGCAGATGAAAAATGGTTTGTCGTTGTGAATAATACAGATCAAACGCAAAACTTAGATTTGTCAGAAGATGTAGTTGGGAAAGATAAAGAACTTTATGGAATGTTGGAAAAAGATATCATTCGCGTAAATGATTCTTCCACATATAAAGTCGGTATCGAGCGTGAATTAGTTGAGGTTTATCAAGTGAAGGATAAGAAAGGGATTAATGTAGCTTATCTAGTCGCTTTAGGTCTTGTCTATGTATTGTTTATTGGATTCATTGTCGCTGTTTTAAAAAGAGGTAAGAAAAAAAGAGCAGCTAATGAAGAAAAAGATGAATCGACAAAATAACGATTAAATTGAAAAACCGTTAGAAAAGCAGAAATAGAGCTTTTCTAACGGTTTTTTTATAAATAAAACGTACGAATTGTATCTCATAGAAAGCGCAATTCGTACGTTTGGTTATGCCAATAAATAGAGCTTAATGGCAATTTATTTGTCGTAAAGCTTATTTAAGAAGTAGATAGCGATAACGCCAGGGCCGGTATGACTACCGATTGTAGAACCGACAATTTCAACGACAAATTTTTGTGGATGGAAGCGTTCATTAATCATATCTTTGATTTTATTAGCAGCTTCTAAATCATCCCCATGGCTAATACCAATTACTTGTGTTGAAAGAGATTCTCCACGTTCTTCCATTACGTCTAAAATACGTTTAAATACTTTCATACGTCCACGCATTTTTTCAAGAGGAACTAATTTACCATCCTCCATATGAAGAAGTGGTTTGATGCTTAATAGACCACCAATAAATGCACCTGCTTTAGAAACACGACCGCCTCTTGCAAGGAAATCTAAATCTTCAACAGTAAATAAATGTTCCATATGAGCAACATTGAATTCAATACGTTTCACGATGTCTTCAAAAGAATATGAAGTGTCGCGTAAACGAACAGCTTCCATTACAGATAGACCGAAACCAATTGACGCACTTTTTGAATCGATGATTGTTAGTTTTAAATCAGGATAGTTTTCTAATACTTGATCACGAATCATCATAGCTGTGCTATAAGTTCCTGATAGTTGAGAAGAAAATGCGATGTATAAACCTTCTTCACCTGATTTTGCTAGTTCTTCAAAAGCTTCTAAGAATAATTCTGGTGAAACCTGTGACGTTTTAGGAATATTACCTTTACGAAGTTCAGCATAAATATCTTCTGCTGGAATTCCGATAACATCCTTATATTGTTGTCCGTTTAAATCAACACTTAATGGGAAAAGATGAACATTATTTTCTTCATAAAAAGACTTTGGTAAGTCACATGCACTATCTGCATAAAGTTTCATGCGAAAACCTCCTATACTTTACTTATATATTTTTTTTACAGATGAAGACGCTCTATTAAAATATTAGCGATTCCGTCTGCATTGTTCGAAGCGGTTATTTCATCTGCGATGTTTTTTAAGTCCCCGATGGCATTCCCCATGGCAACTCCGACACCAGCATATTCAATCATTTCTAAATCATTATCTTCATCACCAAAAGCAATAATTCGTTGGCGTGGGATTTGCATAGCACGTGCAACATGGTCAAGACCAATTGCTTTATGAATTCCTGTGCGTACAATTTCTATTACATGGTAGGGATCTCCCCAACGACGATGATCGATTAATTCAGCTTTAGTATCTTGTAAATGCTTACGAATCGCTGCGACTTCGTTCTCGGCTGTATGTAACAGCATGCTTGTCGGATTTTCAGTTAGATGATCCCGAATTTTCCCCGTTGTTACTTTGGGATTACCTAAACCTAAAACAGATAACAGCTGCTGGTCATGTTGCTCTACATAGAGATCATCAATTACTTCAGCAATAATATTAGAAAGATGAAATGGCTGTAAAGATTCGACGATTTCTGTCACTGTATTTAATTCGATTGGGCTGTGCTTAATGGCATAACTTTTATTTAAAGGATGATGAATATAAGCACCATTAAAATTGATGATTGGTGTATTGAAACCAAGTTCTTTATAAATATGTTTACTTGCACGAAAAGGTCTACCAGTGGCAATCATTACTTGATGCCCTTGGGATTTCGCTTTTTCTATCGTATGTTTCGTTTTTAGCGAAATTGTTTTTTCATCGGTTAAAAGCGTACCGTCTAGATCTAAAACAATTAAATGAGGTTGCACCATGAAACAAAGCTCCTCTCTATCAAGTAATATTACCCTTTTACGAGGGGTTTCGTCAAAATATTATCAAACTTTCAACCTATTAAAAGGAATAAAGAAAAATATTTTATATCAAAATAACGATTAGAGATTAATTATAATAATAAAAATTAAAACTAGCTAGCTAAAATTAACTGGAGTACCTGGAGATTAATTCTAAATTCACTAAACTAGTTAAAAAAATCCTCAAATATATGAAGAAAAAGAAAATTATATACCTTGAATAATCTAAAATCATCTCACTGTAAAGTGACGATTAACATTGGTATACACAAAAAAATTCTGTTACGATAATGAAAGAACATTTGAGGAGTGAATGCTTTGAAAATCGAACAACAACAATGGGGAGAAATCCCATTACTACATATGTATGACGAAAAAATGAACGAAACTACACCAACTGTTATTTTTTTACATGGCTTTGAAAGTGCAAAAGAGCATAACTTACATTATGCATATAATTATGTAAATGCAGGAATACGTGTCATCATGCCTGATGCTATTTTACACGGTCAACGCGATCAAGGTTTAGATCCTGTACAATTAAGCATGCGTTTTTGGGAAATCGTCTTAACAAATATTGAAGAAGTCGCTTATTTGAAAAATGAACTAGAAACACGTGGCATTGTGAAGGATGCTAAAATCGGTTTAAGTGGCACATCTATGGGAGCCATTACAACGCTTGGTTGTTTAACTGTTTATCCTTGGATAGATGCAGCTGGCGTTATGATGGGCACACCTAACTATGTAGATTTAGCTGCAGGTCAATTGGCACAAATTGAAGCAATGGGTTTAAAACTTCCTATGAATGAAGAAGAAGTACAGAAACTGTATGCAACTTTAGCGTACTTTGATTTAAGCAAACAACCAGAAAAACTAGCTGGACGTCCCGTATTCTTCTGGCATGGTAAAAAAGATAAAACAGTTCCTTATGAACCAGCCTTTGAATTTTATGAAGCAACGAAACCACAATATGAAAACGCTCTTGATAAGTGGCAGCATATGACATCTAAAAGTTCAGGACATCAGGTGAATCGTAAAGGGATGCTTGCAAATATTGCATGGTTTGTTAAGCATTTGGCATAAGACATTAATTTTGTTATGATTAGATAAACACCATGAAGAAAGGGGAAATTAAATATGGCAGATCAAGACATGAAAGATAGCATATTAGGCGCTCTAGAAAATGTTATTGACCCAGAGTTAGGCATTGACATTGTTAACTTAGGTTTAGTATATGAAGTAGACTTAAATGACGAAGGCGTAGCTATGATCACAATGACATTGACATCAATGGGTTGTCCATTAGGTCCAGTTATTATAGATCAAATTCGTACAGCATTATTTGACTTACCAGAAGTGAAAGACGTAGATGTAAACATCGTATGGAATCCACCATGGTCAAAAGAAAATATGTCACGCTATGCAAAAATGGCATTAGGCGTACGTTAATATCTATTGTTTATGAAAGAATTTGATTCTTATCCCACAGTAAATTATTTTATTGTGGGTTTTTTGATGTAAAAATTGCATAGGTTCATCTTGCATGAAATAAATCAATACAAAATAGAGAAATATTGTGTTTTACTCAGTGAAATGGCTTTTTAGTCTCAACTTATACGGAATACGAGCAGTTTATTATAAAAAAAGCGAAAAATAATAT
>JAGHSJ010000099.1 GCA_018065935.1 Candidatus Kurthia equi | reverse complement strand
CGTTTGGTATAACAGCATAAATTAAAAGAAAATACGTTGTATGTTGAAAACAATTTACCATCATAAAAAAGAGGAACCCTACGACTCACTTGTCATAGGGTTCCTCTTAAATATCTATTTTGCTAATTAATCAATTATTTGAGATACATTCGATAAAACTAAGCGTTGATGTATGCGATAATTCCTTGCTCATCATCTAGTTCTAAACGAATACCTGTTGCATATGGATCCAAATCATGATATTCCTCTATCCAAAGACGTACAGCTGAAATCATATTGCCTTCGTTATATAGAGTTTGTGCACCATTTGCATATACTTCTGCTTCAAAGCCACGGTCATCTTCAAATAACAGCTCAACTTCTACATCTTCAGGAAGAATATGTTTTTCGCGTGCATAAAATAAACAAATAGAATTGATTACATCTTGTTCGGGTAAAATAAATTCACTCATGCGCGGTGCTCTTCTTTTTTGTTTTTATTACGGAACATTGTAACGATTTTAGCAATTAACATAATAACAACTAAAATTGCGATTACGTTTACTAATAAACCAAAGATATTCCCCATTGCACCCATACCACTTAGCATACCGCCAAATAGTAAACCAGCTAAACCACCAAGCATTAAGCCTTTCATTAGGCCGCCTTTGCTACTTTTTTGAGCTGCTGAAGAATTTGTTGATTTCGTGTCTTTTTTAGATGTATCTTTTGTATTTGATGTACTATTATTTGTTGAATTGTTATTCGTTGTCTTGCTCTTATTCATGTTGAAACCACTTTTACCTGATTTGTACCCACGTGCGTCTGCTGTTGTGAAGTTAGTTGCTAACATTGGTCCCACACTAGCAAAAGTCAATGTTGCTACAAAAATTGCTGCAATAATTTTTTTCAATTTGAAAAAACCCTCCTCTTAATAATTATTATAATGATATCATGGATATTCTATTTTCCGAAATAATAAATACCGTTCTTTGTCAAAAAGATGTCGAAATGTTGTCAATCTTCTACTGTATCTTATTCTTACAGGACGAAATTAGGTTTTATTAGTTGCAATCTCATTTTTACTTTCTTATAAAAAGAAAATATTTTCTTTTTATCTAGCATTTTCGCTTAGAGTTCCCTATCATTAAAAGAGCATATTTCTATTATTATTCAGGAGGAATTATTTTGACTACTACCCTATCTGTTCAACAGCGCTTCGAATCCCTTGATTTATGGCATGCTGTTGGCTTTAAATTTATAAAAGCTGAAGAGGGACATGCTGAATTACATGTACCCTTCCAAGAAAAATTAACAAATACTGGTGGCACATTACATGGTGGAATCATTATGATGTCACTTGATAACGTAATGGGCATGGCTACGATGTCATTAGGCTTTGATAATGTTTTAACAATTCAAATGGAGACACGTTTCATTCGTCAAGGTACAGATGGTATTTTAGTGGCTACTGCTTCTATTATTGAACGAACAAAATCCACGATCATTGTTGAGGCTCGTTTAAAAAATACAGCTGGTGAATTGATTGCTATGTGTACCGCTACATTTAAAGGCATCCTTTCTAAATAAAGCGATTGTTAAAAACATCTCAAAGCCATTTTGAGGTGTTTTACTTTTTAGAAATCATCTATTAATTTGAGTTTCTTCTATATATATGGTCACAACCTACATTATCTTTTTCCCTACCACCATAAAACTTTCATTTCATAGGATTTCAGATGATTTCTAATGTCACCCTATTGTACAATAAATGTACTTGAAGGAGGTTTTTCAATGAGTAAACTAGATGAATTATTAAAATTAGGTGTACAACAGCCTGAATCTGAACAGCTGCTAGGCGTTGAATTTATCGAAGCATCAGAGGGGAAGTCAACTTGTAAATGGCTGGTTAGTGAAAAACTCAGAAATGGCAATGGCGTTACACTTGGAGGCTATGTAACAAGTGCAGCCGATATCGGCATGGCTTATGCTATGTTAAGTGTGATTGAAATGAACAGTAGCTTCACGACTCTTTCTATTAACACGACCTTTCATCGACCCGCACTAGTTGGCGAAATTATGATTCACTCTAGTATTAAGCGCTTAGGGAAAACCACTGCGTATGTAGAAGCTGAATTATTCCAAAACGATAAATTAATAGCAAGCGCTACTTCTACCGTCATGCAATTTCCAGTCAAGGAATAGCTGATTCTTCCACTTAAAATTTTACTCTTCAAAAGTGTCTTAGACCAAAGTAAAACCTACACGCTATTTATTGAAAATAAGAAAGGCAAAAATCGTTTCTTCAAACGATTTTTGCCTTTTGTTATAGATTTTTAGAAATCGAAAGAAGTGTGCTGTCCTGATTTCCTTCATCCAATTTGCTTACTTGTCTATTCGAACATAGGAATAAGCTGATTTCCCTTTGGTTGGGTTAATATTTAGGTAATACTTTGTTCCTTTTTTCAAACCTTTAGGTGCGGTGATAATCACCTGTTTCCCGGTTTTCTTTAGTGTTATCTTACGCGTTACGCCACCCCATTGATAAAGGTGAATATCCGCTGTTTTTAGTTGATTCCACGTCATATTTTTAGAAGGCTTTAACACAATTTTTTGTTGTTTCGCACTAATTATACGATTTTTCAATTGCGTACCCGTTTTCAAGCTGTTTTTTAGAAGTGCACCATGGCTGACAATAACTTCTTGACCAACCGCTGTTTTCACATTTGGTGAAACACCTGACTTATTGATTTTCATTAGCTTACCATTTAAATTAACACCATAAAATTCTGCGATAGTTAATTTTAAAAAGCCTTTTTTATTAGCTAGCTGAAAAAGTGCCTGAGCAACTCCTTTACCATAAGTTGTTTGACCATATAGCGTAGCTAACTTTTGCCCCTTCAATGCGGCAGCTGTCATTTCAGAAGCACTTGCAGAGTTTTTATCGATTAATAAAGCCACTTTGCCTTTGAATTTTATTTTTTGTTTATCAGGTAATTGTAGATAATAGGTTTTTTCATGCGCATATTTTTGTGCATAGGCAATCTCTGCATTAGGGAACATACCAATGATGGCTTCCGCTGCTTCAATATATCCTCCACCATTCCCACGTAAATCAAAAATCCATCGCTTCACTGTGGGCATTTTTTTTATTTCATTTTGAAGCTCTGTTGCACTTTTATCTGAAAAACTATTTAAGCGTAAATACCCTATATTACCAGCAAGTTTTTTACTTTCCACATTTTGCATCGTTATTTTTGCTCGTGTCACACTCTTGGTATATAGTTTTTTAGTTTTCCCATCTAAAATCGTCAGTTTTACTTTAGAATTCACTTTGCCTTTTAGCATATTAATAGCTTCTTCTTCTTTTTTCCCCGCTAAAGAAATACCATTTATTTTTGTAATAATATCACCTGCACGAAAGCCACTCTTGCTTGCTGGTGAATTTTTGATTACTTCCACAATACTTAACCCTTTGACATTGGCAATAATTGTAACACCTATACCGACAAATTCCATTGCAATGCCCGATTCAAATTCTTTCATTTCTGCTTCTGTCATATACATAGAATAAGGATCTAACTTGCTCATTAATTGTTTAATCGTTGTAGAGTCATTAAGATTTTTAGTAGAAATATTAGGATAATATGCTTCACTCACTAATTTTTTCACTTCTTTTATAGGCTCTGATGCTTGTGCCGTTAGTGCATTACTAAATAACATCATGGATAATGCACTAGAAATAATAACTGCCCATTTTTTCAAGCTCTACACCCCCTCTTACTATTACTACCTATTTTACCAGTTTTTCTCGCAAAAAACTTAAAAAGTTACATTTTTATTTTTAAAGAACACCTAGATTATCGTTAAAAAAATCAATATATTATTAATATACTCACTTTCGTAAATGAGTATTTATATCTATAGATAATAGGTCATAAGTTTCTATTTGTAAACTATTTACGTCTGGGTTTCTCATATGATTTTCAATTCACACAAAAAAACACCTCCGTTTAGTAAGAATAGGTTTCTATACCCAATTCTGTAACGCAAGGTGTTTTTATTTGTCTCATTTTATTAGGTTTGTGCCATTGGTTGGGGTGTCTGTAGATTGCTTTTATTTATTTGTGGCTGAATTTGCCCTCTTTAAAATAACCTTTAACAATTTTTCCATCTTTCTTTGTCAATTTTCCATACCCCGATGCTTTACCATCAATTAACTTGCCCGTGAATTTGGAACCATCTGCATAATTGACTGTGCCTGAAACAAGTTGATTATTAGAAAATAATCCTGTATACGTTTCTCCATTTGTTTTTAGTAGGCCGTAGCCAGATAGTTTGAAGTTTTCAAATTCGCCAACATAGCTATAATTTTTTTCTTTATAGCTACCTTTTATGATTTGATCATTTTCAAAAGTACCTTTATATTTTCCGCCGTCCTTTGTAACATAGACACCTTCACCTGAAAACGCGTCATCCACGAAGCTTCCTTCATAGTAACTTCCGCTCGCATAAATATATTTTCCGGTTCCAGATATTTTTCCATTACGCCAGTCACCTAAATATTTTGAACCATTGTCCCATACTGCTTGTCCAACACCATCCTTTAGACCGTCTTTATTCACTTCACCAAAGTACGTACCATCAGCAATTTTCCGAGTGATTTTACCATTTGATTTATCGACTAGCTTAACATAATTGTTTTTCAATACCGCTAGTTTAAGTTTTAAAGCTCTTGTATTTACTTTAGCTGCTTTAATTTCTTGTTTTCCCTGTGATGATTCCGCAATACGTTGTTGGCGTTTTGCTTCAACTAGTTGGCTTTCGACCTCATTTATTTGCTGTTGAATCACCCTTTTTTCTGCTTCAACATCTGATGCCTGACTTGTAGTTACGGGTATACATGCCATAATCAGTATCAACGAAACGCCGACTGTAGCAACAAGTTTTTTCATTCACATGCCTCCTATTTCCATTTATAGTAATATACCCATTTTTTTCTATAAATAACTCAACGGTTTTATTGTTTTTAGTTCTAATATCATACAGAAAAGAAATAGTTAAATTGATTTTAGGTTGTTTCTATTCATACTACATACGAATCTTTTAATCCATGTTAAAAATACTAGTTCTTATTACTTTATCTTTCAAAATCATATTTTTTACAATTACCAAAAAAAATAAGAACCAGCTTAAATACCCGCTGGTTCTTATTTTTCAAACTCCGATAAATGCGTATATGTCCACGCTCTTTTCACTACGAGGCATTGATTATTTACGTACGACTAAAACATCACATTCTGCTGTGCGAACGATATTCTCAGATACGCTTCCTAAGAAAATTCGTTCAGATGCACTTACACCCGAAGCACCACAAATGATTAAGTCGGCATTGACGCGACGAGAGATTTCTTGTGTAATCATTGTTCTTGGCGAACCCGATTCGACAATTACATTGATTTCTTCAATCCCAGCAAGTTCTGCTTCATTATAGCTCTCAATTAAGCTATTTGAAAAAACTTCTGAATCCTTCTGTAATTTCCCCTCATTATGCGCCTCTAAATTTGCCCATGATCTTGTATCAATTATACTCACAATATGCAATGTAGCTTTGTTTAATTTGGCTACATCAATTGCTTTCTCTAATGCTCTTTCCGAACTTTCCGAACCATCAATTGCGACAATTACATTACGATAAACAGCCATCAATAAACCTCCTCAGTATCAACTATCATTCATTTTAACAGGACAACCTGCTTAATGCTATTTCTATATATGTGACATTTTCGTAAAACGATACTGTATTTTCATATTTTCCATCCAAAGATTTTCTATCGGCTGTAGAGACTCTAATGTCCCTTGATTCGGATGAAACGGATTACCTTCCTCATCCAATAATGCATTTTTTTCTTTTATAGAAAATACATAGCAATTCTCCGTTTTATTAAACATTCTTAGTAAATGATACACATCTGCTATAGCCGTTTGAAATTTTTGCTTTGAGAGCTCATCTGGTAAGCTTCCCCACGCTAAAATAATCTTATCAGCTGACTTAATGACGGATTTCATCATTGCTAGATTCTTTTTGAACTCAGCCATTTGATGTAAATCATTAGCTGCTAATTGTGTATTCAATTCTTTAATTCTATTTTTTACAAATGGGAACAGATTGGTAAAATTTATTTTTGGGACGGCTGGATACTCTTTTTGCTGTAGAAAGCCTTCCACTTTTTTTAAAATATCGTCTTTTTCAGTTAGTATATTATTTTTGGGATTCATTAAAATTACCGCTATATTCGTTGTTATTTCATGTGAAAAGCTAACTTCTAATAAATAGCGTTGACATAGGTCGTCAGAAAAATAAGCCATTTTGCTCACATCAAAATCCTTACTTATGATTCTTTTCATCTATTGAATACACCCCTTTTTAACTACCATTATTATACATCTTTTTGAATTTATTGGATATGGTAATCATTAATATCCATAAAATATATTTATTTACTGTTACTAATTCTTCTATTTATATCTTTCTTTACTTTTCCCTTTCTCTTACCATTCTATTCATTCGAATTTTTTATATGCTGGACTTCACTTACTCA
>JAGHSJ010000043.1 GCA_018065935.1 Candidatus Kurthia equi | reverse complement strand
GGGTGGTGCTGGAAGTTTAAATTTACCGAATCAAAATGTTCGTGTCTTAGACAGTGAAGACTTTCCCGAAGAATATAAGCTTGAAGCCGAAGCGGGTGTGCAATTTTTAGAAAGCTTGAAACAGGCGGATGATGTGGACTGGACGTTTATCTCCCCTTCTGCTGAATTTGCACCAGGTAAACGTACTGGTGAATTCCGTACAGGTAAAGATGAACTCTTAGTCGGTGCAGACGGCAGTAAAACTTCTGCTGAAGACTTTGCCGTTGCACTTGCCGATGAGTTAGAACATAACAATCATATTCAAGAGCGTTTTACTGTCGGTTATTAATGAATACTCAATAAAATAGGAAGCTTTGGCTTCCTTTTTTATATACTTTAACCTCATATTTTTAGATAATTTTATGTCGTTGAAATAGATCTACAGGTTTTAGCTTTTTTGTAAATCTTTAAATTCAAGCCAATCGGTTTGCCACAGTTCTCTGCTAATCTAAACTGATAAAAGTAAATAATAGACAATAACAATGAATAGCAAAGTCAGTGTCACTGAACTGTTTAGCCGTGAGGAAATTCGCGAGCTGACCACAGCATCCGATTTACATGGCGCATGGTCTGTCGCTTCGACGTGGGCAGTGATTGGCATGACCTTTGGTACGGTTGCCTATAGTTGGCAGTATTTACCGTGGTGGGGCAAGTTACTCATGTGTGCAGTGGCTTTAGCAATTTTAGCAGGTCGGCAATTGGCTTTAGCCATTTTAATGCACGATGCAGCACATCATAGTTTGTTTAAAAGTAAATGGCTGAATACGCATTTAACCGATTGGCTCTGTGCCCGCCCCATTTGGAATGATGTTGGGCATTATCGACCTTATCATTTAAAACACCATGCTCGTACTTCACAAGCAGATGATCCTGATTTAGGACTGGTCAAAAACTTTCCAATTACACGCAGCTCTTTATATCGTAAATTTTTACGTGACTTAACGGGGCAATCGGGAATTAAATTTTTATTTGGTCGCGTGCTGATGGATTTGGAACTATTGGAATGGAGTGTCTCTAATGATCCAAAACCGATTCCAAAAGATGAGCGCAGCCATTTGGATTTGGCAAAGAACTTAGTTAAAAACAGCGCAGGAATGCTGTTAACCAATGCCGTTTTATTTTCTGCATTAAAGGCAGCAGGTCATCCGAAATTATATTTATTATGGCCTTTGGCATATATCACACCCTTCCCGTTGTTTCTTCGTATTCGCGCAATGGCAGAGCATGCGGGTTTAGAAAAGAGTACTTCTGCTTTGACCAATACACGTACCACGCGAACAGGATGGATTGCACGTGCTTTTGTTGCCCCCATTCATGTCAATTATCATATTGAACATCATTTAATGGCATCCGTTCCGCATCAACATTTGGCCAAAATGCATAAGATGTTACGTGAACGTGATTATGTCGAAGTTCCACCAAGTTATATGGATGTGATTCGGTTTTTAGCTAATAAAACACTTTAAATTTCTATAAGTACAGCCCCTCTACCATTAAGAAAGAAGGGGCAAATGGTAGTGAGAAATAATTTGGGGTATAAATTGTTCGATGAGGAATGATTTCTTTTTCACATCCTGTCATCTGTCGCAATGACCTACACATACTTGAATTATTTTTTAATATTACATATTCATCTAATCATCAATAATTACAAATATGTTAGAAAAATTTCATCTTATTTGGGATCAAATCCATAAACTCATTATTTTATGTATTGCGATTACACTTATCATCCACTTTATAAAACAACGTCAAAAATATAGAAATGTTCCCCGTGAAATATCATCGCAACTTTGGTTCGATGTTCATATGATGTATGCCTCGGTCAAAGTCATGATCGAAGATCAAGTTCTATCAATTGAAAAAGCTAGGTCTATGATTCGTAAATTAGAATCTATTAAAGAAAATAAGAAACGTTTAGACAGATTATTGAAATTCCCGACCGAACTTGATCAATTTTATTTGAGTTTAGATGAATATATTGCTTTTTTAACCGATTTCATTGAGAAGCATCAAAGCCGAGTAGAACGAGAAGAAATTGAAATTACTTTATTGATTCAAGATAAAAACTCTATTCACTATCAATTCAAGGAAGAGCTAAAAATATTAGAAAATGAATTATGGCCTGTATCTACTTCAACTTAATCAGCTTGTATTTCTATGGTAAAACTTATGCAATTGCTTTGCTGAGTTTGCTTGTGGGCACAATCAGCATGTACGACATAATCCACCGTGGCAAAATCGCCCTTAGGTGATAACAGAGCAAGGACTAAAGGAAAAGTTAGGCGGTGATGTTGGATTGTAGATACTGTGATGTGGAATAACAGTTTTTTTATTCGATATAAATCATAAACTTGTATCAATTTAAAAAGCCCAATCTCCATAGATTGGGCTTTTTAATGATTTATCATGTTCCACACTTAAAATTTAAGCCATGTTCCACATAATCATTAAACAGAACTTAAAAGAGATTAGATCCCATACTTCACACGGTACGCTTCCATTTTCGCTAAAGCGTCTTT
>JAGHSJ010000302.1 GCA_018065935.1 Candidatus Kurthia equi | reverse complement strand
ACTATAACTATATTTTAACATTAAAATACGCCAGTTACGAGTATTTTCAACCAATTTACGGTCAATTGAAAGTGCGGTGAAATCTGTTACTTTTAGAAAAAGCACATCCATTTCTCTAAAAATTCCCATTATTTAAATAAATTTGTTTTTATACTTCTATCAAATTTTTACTATGTTGTCTTATCTCCTTCAAAATACTGTGGGAGAAAAACACTCCTCATAGATTTTTAAATAAAAAAGAGGAATCACGCTATGCAGAACGTCATTCCTCATTTATTAAATTCACTCCATTTTCTCCAAGGTCTTCATCTCTTATTTAGATATCAAACCTTTTTTCTGTAAAATATAGGACAGCACAGGTTGAATAATAAACAAAATAAAGAAGGCACGAAATACTTGATAGCCTGCTACCATTGATAAATCTGCATGAATTGCGTGTGCAATCGCCCCCATTTGATCCATTCCACCAGGTGCCAAACTCAGTAAAGCCGTTGGTAGATCAAAATTATTTATTTCGGCAAAAAAGATACCTAAAAACATGGCTGTTATAAAAATCAGCATCCCGCTAAAAAATGCTAAGGACAAGGTCTTTGTCTTATTTTCTAATTCTCCCGGTCTCATCATCAAGCCAATATTTATACCGATTAATACTTGTGCAAATTGTAATGTACTTGGTGGCAAATCAACTGCTTGCATACCAAAGCCTTGCGCTATAGCCGTTACTAATGCAGGTACGAGTAAAAATGCCGTTGGAAACTTAATTTTTTTCCCAAGAAAAGAAAAAATAACACAAAGAATTAATACAATAACCGTTGGGTAATTGATGTGAGGTTGGATAGCATTACTCACATTCTGAGCAGCGCTACTTTCACCTAAGCCAGCAAGAATAAGTGGCATTCCAATTACAATTAACATTAAGCGAATCGTCTGGGTAACGGTAACAATCGTTAAATTGACACCTTTCATTTCTTCTGCCATTAAAATAATTTGTGTCATCCCACCTGGAATACTCGCTAGTAAAGCCGTCGGATAATTTGTATTTGAAACTTTAGATACGAGGAATGCAACTGCTGCACTTAATAAAATAAGGAGCATCGTCATTCCAAACATATAGGGTAGCTGATGACCAATAGCCGTTACTGCATCTTTCGTTAAAGCAAGACCAATGGTATAGCCTATGACAATCATCCCTACACTTTTAATCTGTTTGGGCCAATAAAATAAAGACCGCTTTATCGTACTTCCTATAAGAACAAACGCAATCGGGCCTAATAGCCACGGAACGGGAATCGAAAGTTTAGAAAATAACAAACCTCCTATCCATGCCACTCCAAGTGTAAATAATAGTTTTAAGCCTTTTTCTTTCATCTTATAAGCCTCTTTCTCCACTGATTCCTTCTATTTTAACATGTAAAAAAAAGATTGACTTTATTTTAAAAGAGAAAGCGCTCATTTGCACGATTTTGTTCGAGCTATTTTACGGTTAATTGATACGCCTTCGATTGATTTCCAGCGCCATCTTTTGAATACAATCTAAATTTTGTTCCTTTTTTAGCCATTGCTATTTTTAAAGTGAATTTCCCTGATTTAGTTGTGATGGTCTTTTTATATAGCTTGCCATTTTTATAAAGGATAATTGAAGAGTTTGCTTCGGCTTTCCCAGTTATTTTCTTCGAGCTAGTAGATACATGCCCCGTTACTTTCACTGCTTTTGGAGCTATTTTATCCACTATTTTCCCTGTTTTTTTTCGTGTGTTTTTTGCTGCATCCGAAGTTGTAACTGTCCATTTTGTTCCTGCTGTATTTTTTTTGACGACGAACAATGCATTGCCAGCAGTATTCGCTGTTTTCACATAAATTTTTTTCCCAATCACAAGTTTTACATTTGCGTTGTTTTCTGTTTTCACCGTTAGCTTCGTTGTATTGTTCGCTAAGCTACTGATTTTTAAAGTCGGTGCTGTTTTATCTTGAACCTTCCCAGATTTTTTTATGCTGTTATTTGCTTTATCAGCAACCGTTAGCTTCCATGTCTTGCCAGCAGTAACTCTACCTATTTCAATTGTTCCCTTTCCTATTTTATTTGCTGTTACTTTATATGTTTTTCCATTAAGAATAAAACTAATTTTCGTCGATTCTTCCGTTTGAATAATCGCTTGAGTTGAATTATCTTCCACTATTACTTTTTCAATCATTGGTGGTGTTTTATCTACTACGACTTTCGTAAGTGAAGCTGACTGTTGATTGAGTTGTGCCAAAATAGTTAATTTTGTTGTTGCCAATTGCTTAGGAATTTTAACGGAATAATCACCCGTCACCGTCGCATTTCCTTGTCCAATCCTCTTTGTTCCTACTTTCACTAGCACTTGTGCATGTGGTGTCGTTTTACCTTTTATGATCGTTGTTTTATCGCTAATCGTCATTGTCGGTGTAGGCTTTATTATTTTTGCTGATGCCGGAACACTGGCTAACATCGCTTGTGCATTCAAACGACCATGACCACTTTGTTCATCTCGCCCTATCTCCAGTATATCTATAGCAGATTTTTCTAATGCATTTTGAATTTCTTCTATTGTAGCGCTCGGATAGTTCATTTTATATAACGCGACCACAGCTGCTACATGGGGTGCTGCAAATGAAGTTCCTGTCCCATATGTATACTGACTCTCACCTGTCTTTTCATCATCGATAGTTGTACTAAATATATCCACTCCAGGGGCAACTAAATCCACTGTTTTCCCCGTATTATTATGTTTATAGACGGAACCATCCTCATCAACAGAACCTACGGATATCACATGTGCTAATGCACCAGGAAAAACTGTATCTGCATTACTTCCTGCATTACCTGCTGCTGCAACGACAACAATTCCAGCTTCATACGCTTTATTAATCGCGGCTTCAACTGCTTCATTATAAGCTCCTGCCATACTCATATTAATGACAGATACCCCACTCGCAATTGCATATTCAATTCCTTGTGCCACATGAAAGGCATCGCCTTCTCCTGAATCATCCATCACCTTGATGGGTAAAATACGAATATTCGCTGTCCCTACAACACCAGCAATCCCTTTTTGATTATTCGCTTGTGCAGCAATAATTCCAGCTACAAATGTCCCATGTCCCTGCTGATCTGACGTTTGATTTCCACCTTCATTTCCTGGTAAAAAGGTTTTACCCGCTAAAACACGCCCCGCTAAATCCTCATGACCTACATCTACCCCTGTATCTAGCACAGCAATCTTTCGCTCATTTTGTACGCTTGGAAGCATTGTCCAAGATTGTGTAGCCAGTATTTGTTGTAAATTCCATTGCTTATTACTATGTATATCATTTGTTAATGGCATAGCTTGAGCAAGGTAATAGCTTGTATTTTCCGATACAAACTCAATTTCATTCTGTTGTTCTAATGCCTGAATCATTTCTTTTTTCTTTGGAGCGGATACAGAGACTAATTCCATTTTCCCTACTTGTTCTTCAGTTTTTACATTTAACGCTTTTTTCTTCAGTGATGAGAGCTCTTTTTCCGTTTTGTAATGAATAATTAATTGTTGCTCTGCCTGTCCTTTTTCTACTGCTTTTACATGAAAAGTACTAGACGTATAACTAACCAAAAAAACAAGTCCCGCTACTACCGCACCCCGTATGTATTTTTTCATCAATTACTACTCCTTATGCCACTATTTCTGTTGGGCGTTTTATTATCCGATTGTAGCATTTGTTTATTATCAGCAGATTAAAGGAAGATGTCATTTTCATAACGAAAGATTATTTCAAAAAAACCATTTTTCTATTTACCAAAAGGATATACTTTCAAATAAAAAGAGTTGGAGAAATATTTCTCCAACTCTTTTTAACAAACTTTTATTTCACAATAGTTACTGGGCATTTTGCATATTTCATCACACGATGACTTACACTCCCCAACATTAATTGTTGCAATCGGTTAAGGCCACGGCTACCAATGAATAATTGATCCATAGACTCCTTATTAACATATTGAATGATTGCCTCACTTGGGTCTCCTTTTAAAAGAACCTTTTTCCAGACAATCGCAGTATGCTGTAATTTTTCACGAATAGGCTTTAATAACTCGGCTTGTTTCAAAGCTAATGCATGCTCGCCACCTGTTAATAGATGGGCGTTTTTCACATCTTGAATTTGGTCGACATGAAGGACAAATAATTCACTACCATCTCCCATTTGTGCCAGATGGATTGCCTGTTCTACCGCTCGAATTGAATGTTCAGAACCATCCACTGCTACCGCAATTTTCATCAAACCACCCCTTTTATTGATTTACATGAATTTATTTAATAACGCTTCGCTCGAACGGCTTAGGCCGACAAGATGCACAAGCACTTCTTTTTGTTCGAGTTTTTGTTTCACCGCTATGACAGCCCCTACAGCTGACTCATCCCAAATATGACTATCTGAAAAATCCAACGTTACTTGCTTCCCTTGATATTTTTCAACTTCTTCAATGAATTTTGCTGTAGAAGCGAAGAACAAAGGACCTTTAATATAGAGTGTTTCCCCTTTTTGCTCAAAGCTAGGTTTCGATATTTTCCCAACAAATACTAAAGCACTAAGGATAACACCTACTACTACACCAATCGCTAGATTATGTGTATAGAGAATAATCGCAACCGTTAGTAGCATGACAAGTGATTCTGATAAGGGTGCTTGTTTTAAAAAGCGGAAACTTCCCCAATTAAATGTTGTAAAACTGACCATAATCATAATTCCAACTAATACAGGCATTGGTACTTTTGCCACCAAGTCGCCAAGCACAATAATTAAAAACATAAGAAATACACCTGCAATAAAGGTTGATAATCTACCGCGGCCACCTGATTTAACATTGATGATGGATTGGCCAATCAACGCGCAACCAGCCATGCCACCAAAGAATCCATTGATGATATTGGCTATTCCTTGCCCACGTGCTTCTATATTTTTATTTGACTTAGTTTCTGTAAAATCATCTAATACTTGTGCAGTTAAAAGTGATTCAAGTAAACCTACGACAGCTAAAGCTAATGAATACGGTAAAATAATCATAAGCGTGTCGAAATTTAATGGAATATCCGGTAAAAAGAATGTAGGAAGTGTTGAAGGCATCGTTCCTAAGTCCCCAATTGTTTGTAATTTAAAGCCGCCAAAAATAGCGATTGCTGTCATGACGATAATAGCAATCAATGGCGCAGGTATTACTTTAATAAATTTTGGAATAATATAGACAAGCGCTAACGTGACAATGGCAAATACATATGTTGACATACTGCCATTTTTCAAATATGGGAGCTGTGTCATTAAAATCATAATACCTAATGCATTTACAAATCCTAACATCACTGAATTTGGTATAAAACGCATTAATTTTGCAATACCAAAGACACCAAATAATAATTGAATAATTCCTGTTAAGATAGTCGCCGCAAGAACATATTGCAAGCCATGCTCCGCCATTAAATTAACAAGTACGAGTGCCATTGCCCCCGTTGCTGCAGAAATCATCCCTGGTCTGCCACCGACAAATGAAATAATTACCGCGATTGTAAACGACGCGTATAGTGCAACGCGTGGATCGACACCAACAATAAAAGCAAAGGCTAGTGCTTCTGGTATTAGTGCTAAACCTACTACAATTCCAGCTAAAATATCACCTCGTATATTGGAAAACCACTGCTGTTTAATTTGATTCAAATAAATCACCTTTCTCGATAACATCTAGATACATAATAAATTTAGCATAGCAAAAATATATTTATAAATATATAGCGGAAACAGTGTTGCCATACACCACTCGCGACTAATAAACTCACCTAATTTTTGAACAAAGAAGTGAATTCGCCTGAATCCGCTTCTTACCTTCTCATTAAGTAAAAACCTCCTTTTCTTTTCAGCTGAAAAAGATAAAATCGCTATGCCTCTCTTTACTAAGAGATACATAACGATTTATTTAGGGATTTCATCAAAAAAATCCACTATTACGTCGCAAAGGCGATTCGAACGCCCGACCTACAGCTTAGGAGGCTGTTGCTCTATCCAGCTGAGCTATTGCGACATGTTTTTTTACTATAATAAGTATAAGCCTCTTCCCTCTAATTTTCAATAGCTTGTCGAAGAACCTATAGCTGAAAACACCACATTTCTACTATAATATACTCCCCCTAAAAATGAATAAGAAAAATCCCAATTCACATAAGACAATGCAAATCGGGATTTTTCTATACTTATTTACTTTGAATGAAAAAAGCTTACTACACAGCCATTTTCTATTTTTTATTTTTTAATTCGTCTGCATATTGCGCTGCTGCAGTGAATACGATATCAGAAGATGAGTTTAATGCTGTTTCACAAGAATCTTGCACAACTCCAATGATTAAACCAACACCTACTACTTGCATCGCGATATCATTTGGAATCCCCAATAAACCACATGCTAGTGGAATTAATAAGAGTGAGCCACCTGTTACGCCTGATGCTCCTGCTGCTGAAATCGTCGTAATGACCATCAAAATAACTGCCGTTGGAATATCTACTTCTACATTTAATGTATGTGCTGCAACCATTGTTAATACAGAAATTGTTACCGCGGCACCTCCCATATTAATTGTTGCACCTAACGGAATAGAAACAGAATACGTATTTTTATCTAAACCTAATTTTTCACATAGTTTAATATTTACAGGTATATTAGCTGCTGAACTTCTTGTGAAGAATGCTGTAATACCGCTCTCTTTCAATGAAGTAAGAACTAATGGATACGGGTTTCTTCGCGCTACAATCCATACGATCAATGGGTTAATTACCAATGCGATAAAGAGCATACATCCGACTAATAAAATAATTAGTGAACCGTATTTTTTCAATTCGCCAAAGCCACTTGTAACGATAGCATCATACATAATACCAATGATACCGAATGGAGCCAATGCAATAATCCATTGCACCACTTTTGTGATTCCATCAGATAAATTACTTAAAACTGTTTTCGTTGTATCGCTCGATGCTTTTAAAGCAAAGCCTAGAATAATTGCCCAAGCCAAAATACCGATATAATTGGCACTCATAAGCGCTTCTACTGGATTGGCAAAAATGTTTGTTAATAGCTTCTCGAATACTTCGCCAATACCACTTGGAGGAGTTAATTCAGTTTCACTTGGTTTTAATGATAATGTAATTGGAAATAACTTCGCAGTCAATACCCCTACAAAACCAGCTACAAATGTTCCAACTACATATAACATAATAATTGTTTTCATATTTGTTTTTTTGCCGCTACGATGACTAGCCAATGCATTGATTACGAGCACAAATACAAGAATTGGCGCTACTGCTTTTAATGCACTAATGAATAATGTACCTAACATAGATAACCAGGTTAGTTCTGGAACCGCCACAGCTAAAATTATCCCTACGACAATCCCACATAGGATTCGTACAACTAAGCTTAAAGAGTTCCACTTTTGAATTAATGAACGCATATTATAACTCCCCCAAAACAGTTTCAATTTAATTTATATTCACAAGTTTTCCACTGGAGAAAACACTCTGTCTTTCTATAAAATACAGTTTAACATACTATTTTGATATTGTGTATAC
>JAGHSJ010000163.1 GCA_018065935.1 Candidatus Kurthia equi | reverse complement strand
ATGATCTACCTTGCTCTTCGTCAGAGACAAGTAACAACAAGATAATCTCAACAACTCAACGCTTCGCGTTTCGTTCGTTTCAACATATCTCGTTGGTATGCGGCGTATTCTATACAGTTTCTCAAGGTGCGCAACCCCTAAATAGAGATATTTATCACGCATGTCTGTTTTTTCTACAAAATCAGTAAAAAATCATGTTTTTTAGTGATTTTTTATACTTGTCTGACGAAAAAATTGGTTTTTTTCCATTTTCCTGGAATTTTATGTTTTTAATTATCGCCATAATGGATCAATCAATTTCTTCTTTCCATATCTCTATTTTCAAAATTTCTAATCAAGCGATAAACGCTACTCAGTCAAATCAAACCTATACAGCCTCTACCTGAATAACCTTCATCTATAACCCCAAATAGGTAAAACCAAATATTTGCTATAAATGATTTCATCATCATGAATAACGACTCTTGCTTCAAAAAAGTGATTTTTAGATCCGTTAGGTGAATAGTAACCATCAAGAAGTTGGTTAAACTTGGCTTTATTTTCCTGTTTGAAATGATGCTAACTCAATTCCTCTTACGACTCTTATTCTTATTGAGTGGACTGGTCTTATAGCCTTGGGTGTGGTGCTGGCCATTCGCTCAAATTTGGGCACCTCCCCGATTTCATCTGTTCCCTATGTTTATAGCTTTATTGTCCCACTTTCTGTAGGAACGCTGACCATCATGATGCATATATTGATGATTGTATTGCAAATGATCATTCTGGGTTCTCAATTTCAGTGGCATCAATGGTTACAACTGCCGGTTGGCATGGTATTTGGTTTTCTGATTGATGTCATTCTTGGCTTAACGCTTTCCTGGTCATTTGAGCATTACGCCATTCAATTACTGTTGTGCTTATTGAGCTGTCTGATCACGGCTTTGGGAGTGTGTCTGGTAGTAAAAGCCAATTTAGTCTTCCTGGCTGGGGAAGGCTTGTATCAAGCAGTTGCGATTCGTTTTAATTTCAATTTCGGCTCATGCAAAACTTATGGCGATATTATTTTAGTTTTCATTGCAGTAGCCAGTACTTATTTATGCCTATATACAATTATTGATGTGCGAGAAGGAACCATCATGACTGCCTTATGTGTCGGCAGCTTAGTCAAAATAATTTTACCCAAACTCAGTTTTATTGACTTTAATGCTGTAAAAAACATAACTCTTGAAAAATAATTAACCGCAGTAAAATCTGCTCAAATGGAGATTTATACTCTCCAGATCATTGAAAAATAATATTTAAATTAAAATTGACTAAATTTTAGATAGAAAAAAAGAAAGAGATCTCTCCCAAAACCTCTTCCTTGGAGTTGAATCTTTAGTTCGATCCATGATGTCATTATTATAGTTATCTTTAAAAATTTAAAAAAAGTCTCTTGGGGAAGAGACTTAAAACTGTGGAGCTTTTTTACACACTTACCCTCTAGATATGTTTTCTACACAATGTCTAGAGGGATAAATCCTATACATAAGCAAAACAGAATGCAACCGGTTTGGCAAAATTTAAATGTTGTTTTTATAGGGTTTTTTTTGAATTTGCTTATTCATAATATAAATATACGATATAAAAAATAAAAGCAGGCCAAAGCCTGCTTTTATTTCAATAACTTAAATAA